>CAZFXB010000189.1:0-2975 GCA_964522835.1 uncultured Oscillospiraceae bacterium | reverse complement strand
ATGCAGCCGGACAGGGCAGCAGGAAGGACAGCCTGACCGTCGATATACCGGTTTTTACTGTGGAGCATCAGGGCGGCGGCTGCGGTGGGGAGAAAGTAGAGAAGATTGATGCCCTGGGCGGTGCGCTGGGGCAGGGACAGAAAGGCGGTCAGGTATACCATCAGTACTGTGCCCCCGCCGATGCCAAAGCCGGAAATGATTCCAGTGAGGAATCCGGCCAGAACTGCAAATATAAAGCTCATGCCAGAATGCTCCGGATGCCGCCGTAGAGGATGATGAGCCCCAGTGCCTTGTGCAGGAATTTGGCCGGAATCTTTTGAAACAGCTTACCTCCCAGCAGCCCGCCAAAGAAGCCGCCGATCAGATAGGGAACTGCCTCCATAAAATCCATGCTGCCGCCAAGACAGTAGACCACAATGGACACAAGGCACATGGGGGCGATAATGGAAATGGAGGTGGCAAAGGCTTTTTTGTCCGGAATTTTGGCCCAACGGGTCAGAAGGGGCACCAGGATCATGCCGCCTCCTGCTCCAAAGAGCCCGTTGGCCGCACCGGCAGCAGCTCCAGCCAGGGCATACTGATAGGTTTTCTTCATAAAAAATCCCTCCCGAGAAAGTTTTCCACGGGAGGGATAAATTATACATGGTTACAGGGCACCGATCATATCCCGCACCACATACCCGGCCAGCATGAGCCCGGCACAGGAGGGAACCCAGGACAGGGAGGCGGGGGTGCTTCTTCGACCCGGAGGGGGCTCCTCCAATGCGATGGGGTTGATGGCGGGTTCATCGGAAAAAAGCACAGTGTGGTGTACAATGCCCCGGTTTTTCAGCTCTTTCCGCATAATCCGGGCCAGGGGGCAGACGGAGGTTTTGGAGATATCGGTGATTTGAAACCGGGTGGGATCCTGCTTGTTGCCGGTGCCCAGGGCAGAGACAATGGGAATGTTCCGCTGTTTGGCGGTTTCAATCAGGCTCAGCTTACAGGAAACCAGATCAATGCAGTCCACAATGTAGTTGGGCGCCAGGGAGAAAAAGTCCTCCTTGACCTCCTCGTTGTACAGCCGGGGCATGGAGTGAATCCGGGCCTCCGGGTTAATGTCCCGGAGCCGGTCTGCCATCACATCGGACTTGAACTTACCCAGGGTGGAGTGGAGGGCACAGAGCTGACGGTTCACATTGGTAAGACTCACAGTATCATTGTCCACCAGGGTGATGGCTCCTACGCCGGCCCGGCCCAGGGCCTCGGCACAGTAGCTGCCCACGCCGCCGATGCCTAGGACCATAACGTGCTTTTTACTTAGAAGCTCCACGGCCTCCTGACCGTAGAACATGGCTTCTCGGGTGAATTGTTCCATATTTCCTCCAAAGAATCGCCCGGACACATTGCTGCGTCCGGGCGGAATCATCAATAGCTTGCGGTGCTGGCACTCAGATTGGGCAGCTCCTTATTGCAGAACCACTGACCCATGGTCTTGGTATCTGCGGTGTAGTTGCTGGAGTAATCCTCGTACCAGCTGTTGTAGTCTTCGCTGCGCTTACCGGAGTCGGCCAAGGTCTCCCAGTAGGGCTCACAGGTTCCAACATAGTACATCAGGTGATAACCGTAGGAGGTCTTTACAATGCCGGTATCGCCGATCTGGCGGGCATCGTCAAAGCACCAATCCTCGAACTCGGCTACCATCTGGCCCTTATAGACATCCTCGTAGAGACCGCCGTTGGCAGCAGAGCCGGTGTCCTCGGAATGCTCCTCAGCCAGCTGAGCAAAGGCATCCTCGGTCTGGTCGGAGTCGATCCACAGGTTCTCGATCTCCTCGATGGCTTCCTTGCAGGCGTCCCAATCGGCATCGGTGGAGGTGCCGTCCTCACCGGAGGTAGCCACCTTAGCAAGAATGTGACGGACATTGACCGTATCGTAGTCGTTGGTATCCCGGTCCACAAACATAACAACAGCGTAGCCGGTGGAGGTGGCGATGACCTGAGATTCGCCGGGGAGACGGTCTGCGGAGAACAGCCAGTCGGCATAGTCAGTGCTGGTGTTGGAATAGGTCAGCTTCCGGGAGGTGTAGTCATCCTCTTCATAGTTTTCCTTGCTGTCCTCGGGAGCGTAAGCCAGAGCGGCCTTAATAAAGCTCTCCACGGTGGAGTCCAGCTCTGCGGCCATAGCATCTGCGGTGGCCTTGGCGGCGGCAGTGTCGTCGTTTTCGGTGGCAACTGTGAACACACGGAACTCAACCTTGTCGTACTCCTGGCTGTGCTCGTCGTAGTACGCACGGAGATCAGCGGTTTCGTATTCAAAGCTCTCGCCCTTGTAGGTGGAGTATGCGGAAGCGATTCGCTGTACCTCTACGTAGTTCATGTAGCTCTCTACAGAGGCACCCTTGCCGTAGGAAGCCTCCAGATACTCGTCTGCGTCCTTCATGCCGGCAGACTCAGCGTAGGCAGCCAGCGTGTCGGGGGTAGAGTCGATGGAAGCCTGGGTCTCTTCATCCAGGGTGAAGCCGTCTTCCATGGCTGCATCATACAGGGTATAGACCTGAAGAGCAGACTGGGCGGCGGAATCGGTGATATAGTCCTGCCAGGAGTCGCCCTCTTCACCCAGCATACATTCCTGCTTGTTGATGTCCTTGGAGGAATCTACCACGTAGCTCCACATGCCGTAGGAGTTGTAGCTGGAGTAAACATTATAGTAGGTATCCTGATAGAAATAGTTAAAGTCCACAGGGGTCAGGTCGTGGGAGCCCACAGTAAGGGCAGTGGCATGGGTCTGCATATAGCCGCTGTTCACGAAAATCAGCAGTGCAAAGACCACAACCAGCAGAATGGCCAGAGCAGACCAGATGGCGCTGCGAATCTTCTTGGCCTTGACCGGGGACATATAGGCTTTCTTCTTTTTCTTTTCCTTTTTAACGATATCGGGATTTACTTCCGCTTCCCGGAGCTCCCGACGAAGTCGTTTCTCTCTGGATGCACTCA
>CAZFXB010000188.1:0-4272 GCA_964522835.1 uncultured Oscillospiraceae bacterium | reverse complement strand
GGCATCAGGTCGTCAATTCCCTCGCCCACGCCAATATACCGAACGGGGATCTGGAGGGAGTCTGCCACTGCGATGACAATGCCGCCCTTGGCGGTGCCATCCAGCTTGGTGAGCACCATACCGGTAACACCGGCGATCTCCTGGAACTGCTTGGCCTGCAAAAGGCCATTCTGTCCGGTGGTGCCATCGATGACCAGCAGCACCTCCTTGTCTGCCTCGGGCAGCTCCCGGTCAATGATCCGGCTGATCTTCCCCAGCTCGTTCATCAAATTCTGCTTGTTGTGGAGCCGTCCTGCGGTGTCGCAGAGGATGATGTCTGCCTTTCTGGCCTTGGCTGCGGAAATGGCATCAAACACCACCGCTGCCGGGTCAGCCCCCTCGTGCTGCCGGACAATGTCCACTCCGGCCCGCTGGGACCAGATCTCCAGCTGATCTGCGGCCGCCGCCCGGAAGGTATCCGCAGCACAGAGCAGCACCTTTTTTCCCTCGGCCTTGAACTGGCTAGCCATTTTGCCGATGGTGGTGGTTTTGCCCACACCGTTGACTCCGATGACCAGAATAATGCTGGGGGTGGTGGAGAGCTTCATTTTCTCCTCTCCCACCTGGAGCATTTCAGAAAGAATGTCCTTCAGGGCTTCCCGAACCTCCTCGGCGGTTTTGATGTGGGTCATGTTCACCTTTTCCCGGAGCTGCTCCACAGCCTTTACCGCCGTTTCCACGCCCAAGTCAGCCAGAATCAGGCTCTCCTCCAGCTCGTCGTAGAAATCATCATCAATACCGTGGAAGCCAGCAAAAATGCCGCCCAGGGTGTTTTGCAGATTCTGTCGGGTTTTGGTAAGCCCCGCCTTAATTTTATCAAAAAATCCCATGAAATACACAGCCTTTCCGGATATTTATGTGATATTGAGTTCCTTTGCCACCTGATTGATGTCCACACTGAGCACTTTGGAAACGCCCTGCTCCTGCATAGTGACACCGTAAAGCACATCGGCGGCCTCCATGGTGCCTCGCCGGTGGGTGATGACAATAAACTGGGTCTTACTGCTGAGGTTGTGGAGATAGGCGGCGAACCGGGCCACATTCCGGTCATCGAGAGCCGCATCAATCTCGTCCAGCATACAGAAGGGGGTGGGCCGCACCTTCATAATGGCAAAATACAGGGCAATGGCCACAAAGGCCTTCTCGCCGCCGGACAGCAGCATAATGGTTTTCACCTGCTTGCCGGGGGGCTGCACCTTGATCTCAATGCCGCAGGACAGTACATCGTTCTCGTCCTCCAGCTGAAGACTTGCCTTGCCGCCGCCGAACATCTCCGTAAAGGTTTCGCCAAAATACTGGTTGATCTTCTTGAATTCCACAGCAAATATCTCGGTCATCTCTCCGGTGATATCAGCGACGATCTTTTGGAGCTCCTTTTGGCTCTTCTCCACATCGTCCCGCTGCTCTGTCAGATAGGTATACCGCTCATTGACCCGCTGGAATTCCTCGATGGCACCAATATTGGGATGCCCCAGGGCATTCATCTTTCGCCGCAGCTCTGCCACCCGTTTCTGGGCCGAAGCCATGGACTCAATCTCCACCATAGCATCCCGTGCGGTGGTGGCGGTAAGCTCATAGCTGTCCCACAGCTTGTCCAGGATTTGCTTTTCCTCCAGAGCGGTAGTCTCTTTCTTGCTCTCCAGCCGGGTACATTCCCGATCCATGTCCAGAATGTCCTTGTTCTTCTGCTGGGCTTCCTTCTCGGTCTGGGTCTTTTTTGCTTCCAGTCCCAGCCGTTTTTCGCTCAGCTGGCGAAGCTCCTGCCGCTTTTGCTCTGTTTTTTGCTGGAGCTGCTCCATTTCTTCCTGCTTTAAGAGAATCTCCTGCTCCAGTCGGATATTCTCCTGACGGTAATCCTCCATCAGCTGAAGCTGCTGGTTCCGGTCTCCCGTCAGGGCCTCGGACAGGGTCTGAAGCTCCTCAATGCTCCGCTGGGTGCTTTCCTGTTCTGCCTCCAGGGCACTGAGCTTCATTCTGGCACCGCTTTCCTCTGCCTGCGCCTGACGAATCTCTTCATTGCTGCTGCTGAGACGAAGCTGTACAGAAACAATGCTGGTTTTCAGCTGTTCCAGCTGCTGCTGGCATTCCTCCGCCTTTTGGGCCAAAATCGTGTTTTGGTCTGCCCCACCGGTCAGAAGCTCTTCCACAATCCCCAGCTCCCGGTCTGCGGAGGCAATGGCCTCCTGTGCGGTCTCCATCAGCACCCCATAGTGGTTGTTCTGCTGCTGGAGCCGAATCACCTGGTTCTCCGTCTCCCGGAGCCGATTTTGGGCATCGGCAATCTCCGCTTCTGCCTGGGCCGAAGCCCGGGCCGCCTCCTGGAGCTGAACATTCAGCTGAGAAAGCTCCCCATTCAGTTCCCCATGCTGCTGCTCCATGCGTGTAAGCTCATTGGCCCGGGTCAATACGCCGGAGCTTCGGGCGGTGGAGCCGCCGGTCATGGAACCGCCTGCATTGAGCACCTGCCCGTCCAGGGTAACGATCCGGAATCTGTGACCGTGCCGGTTGGCAATGGCGATGGCCGAATCCATGTCCTCTGCAATGGCGGTACGCCCCAGCAGATTTTCCATAATGCCACGGTACCGATCCTCAAACTGGATCAGGTCGGAGCCCAGTCCTACGAAGCCGTATTCATTCTCCAGACCATTTTCCTGAAGTCTGCGGCCCCGGATGGTGCTGATGGGCAAGAAGGTGGCTCGGCCGCCCTCCCGCCGCCGGAGCAGATTGATGGCAGACTTGCCGTCCTGCTCATTTTCCACCACAATGGAGCCCATAGAGGCCCCCAAAGCCGTTTCAATGGCGATTGTATATGCATCCTTTGTCCGAAGGAGCTGAGAAACAGGGCCATGAATGTGTCTGAGGTTTCCTCTGGCCGCCTCCTGCATCACGATCTTCGTTGCCTTGGAGTAGCCCTCATAGTCCTTCTCCATTTCCCGATACATTCGGATCCGGGAGGAAAGTGTATCCAGCTTAATTTTCTTCTGGCTGACCTCCTCCTGGAGGGCCTTATGCTTTTTGATTCTGCCCTGAGCCCGGAGCTGATAGCCGCTGATGGCATTTTTAAACCCGGCGGCCTCCTCCTCCATCTCGGAAAGGGCTTGACGATTCTGGGCAGCGGCTTCCTTGGTCTCCTCCAGCCGGGCCTGGGCCTCCTGCCGGGTCTTTTCCACCTGGGCCTTTCGGTCAGAGATATTCTGAACGCTCTGGAGATTGGCCTGGATGGTACTGCGGAGCTCTGCCTCCTGAGATAAAAGCTCGGTCTGCTGACGGGTGATGTCCGCCAATCGGTCGCTTTCTTCCAGCGCCTTGGCCTGGAGCAGCCGGAGACTCAGCCCCTTCTCCTCCAGCACTGCCTGCTGGGTCTGCTGCTCCGCTTCAATCTCCCGCAGTCGGTTTTCCCGGCTGCTGATCTGTGCCTTCAAATCTCCGCTTCGGTTTTCCTGGGCGGACAGCTCGTTTTGGAGCCGCTGGATATTGGCTTCGTTGCCCTGGCGGCGGGTAGATAGCACCGCCCCCTGGCTTTTCTGCTCTGCGGCCTGGGCCTCCAGCTCAGAGATGGCGCTTCTTATGTGCTCTGCCTCCACATCCATCTCCCTGAGGGATGCAGCCAGCTTTTCGGTCTGGCGATAGAGATTCTCCAGGTCACCCTTCCCCTGCTCCAGAATAAACTTGGCAGAGGCAAAGTCCGCTTCGGCCTTTTTGGCTGTCTCAGAGAGCTTTTCCAGCTGATAGAGCCACAGCGTTACCTCCAGACCACGGAGCTCGTCCCGGAACACCAGGTATTTCTTCGCCTTCTCCGCCTGCTCCCGGAGGGGCTCCACCTGGAGCTCCAGTTCCGAGATCTTGTCATTGATGCGGAGCAGATTATCCCCAGTCTGCTGGAGCTTTCGCTCCGTCTCCTCTTTTCTGTGGCGGTACTTGGAGATACCCGCCGCCTCTTCAAAAATCTCCCGCCGGTCTGTGGACTTGGCGGACAGAATTTCGTCAATACGGCCCTGACCAATGTTGCAGTAGCCCTCCTTGCCCAGGCCCGTGTCCATAAACAGCTCGTTGATATCTCTCAGCCGGGCAGTCTGTCGGTTGATATAGTATTCACTGTCCCCGGAGCGGTAATACCGCCGGGTCACCATAACCTCGCTGGATTCCATCTTAAAGATGTGCTCCGTGTTGTCCAGCACCAGACTCACCTCTGCAAACCCCACCTGGGGCCGCTTCAATGTGCCGCCGAAGATC
>CAZFXB010000187.1:0-4393 GCA_964522835.1 uncultured Oscillospiraceae bacterium | reverse complement strand
GAAACACCACCTGGAGCTTGGTGGGAGAAATAGAGGAGGCATAAACATGGCGGAAATCACCCCCATGATGAAGCAATATTTAGAAATCAAGGAGCAAAATCCGGACTGTATTCTGTTTTTCCGGCTGGGCGACTTCTATGAAATGTTCAACGAGGATGCCCGACTTGCCTCCAAAGAGCTGGATCTGACCCTGACCACCCGGGATCGGGCCAAGCCGGAAGAGGAGCGTACCCCCATGTGCGGCGTTCCCTACCACAGCTGCGAGAGCTATATTGCCCGGCTTGTGTCCCGGGGGTATAAGGTTGCCATCTGCGAGCAGATGGAGGATCCGGCCCTGGCCAAGGGAATTGTGAAGCGTGAGATCACCCGGGTGATTACCCCCGGCACGGTCACCGAGAGCTCCATGCTGGAGGAGGGCCGGAACAACTACATTGCCTGTGTGGTTGGGGACGGCGCAGACTGGGGCGTGGCATTTTCGGATGTGTCCACCGGTGCGTTCTATGCCACCTCCGGCCACGGAGAAGGAGCCCTGGACAAGATCATCAATGAATTGGGCCGGTTTTCCCCTGCTGAGGTATTGCTGGGGGGACAGGCTGCCGACAACGAGACGCTCCGCACCGTTTTAAAGGAACGGCTCTCCTGCTGCATTCAGGTAGGGGAGGGACGGCTCTTTGACCGGATGGCAGATGCGGAAATGGTGAAGCAGCAGTTTGGCGCAGAGGATATCACCTCCCTTGGCCTTGGGGAAAGCCCGGCAGCACTGATGGCCTGCGGCGGTCTGGTGATGCACCTCCGGGAGGTGGAAAAGGCAGAGCTGCCCCACATCAATACCCTGAACTTCTATGTATCCGGCCAGTTTATGGAGCTGGATCTTACCGCCCGGCGGAATCTGGAGCTGACAGAAACCATGCGGGCCAAGGAGAAACGGGGGAGCCTCCTGTGGGTTCTCGATAAGACCAAAACCGCCATGGGCGGCAGAATGCTGCGGAGCTGGCTGGAAAAGCCTTTGCTTCGTCCCCAGGAGATTTTGAAACGCTCCGAAAGCGTGGAAGAGTTGGTGAGCAAATCCATGGAACGGCAGGAATTCCAGCTGTCCCTCAAGAGTATTACCGATATGGAGCGTTCCATTGGCCGGATCGTGGCGGGAACCGCCAACGCAAGGGACCTTTTGTCCATGGCTACGGCGATGGGGGTGCTGCCCCAGCTGCTCCAGCAGCTGCAAGGATTTGAAGCACCCCGATTTCAGGAGCTGTCTCAGCGTCTGGATCCCCTACAGGATTTGTGCGATGAGCTGTCCCGGGCCATTGTGGACGATCCACCCTTCACGGTTCGAGAGGGGGGCATGATTCGGGATGGCTATGACCAGCAGGTGGACTATCTGCGCAGTGTTATGTCCGGAGGCAAGGGGTCCCTTTCTGCCATTGAGGCGGCGGAGCGGGAAAAGACCGGGATCCCCAAGCTGAAGGTGGGGTATAACCGGGTCTTCGGCTATTATATTGAGATTTCCCGCAGCTACCAGGGGGAGATTCCGGAGGGCTATATCCGGAAGCAGACCCTGGCCAATGCGGAGCGATACATTACCCAGGAGCTGAAGGAGCTGGAGGCCACCATTCTGGGGGCCAAGGATCGAATCACCACCCTGGAGTATGAAATTTTCACCAAGCTGAGAAGCTATGTGGCGGAAAATGCCCACCGGGTACAGGCTACCTGCGCCGTCATTGCAGAGGCGGATGTGCTGGCATCCCTGGCCCAGGTGGCAGAGGAAAACAGCTATGTTCGTCCCGAGGTGGATCTATCCGACGAGCTTCATATTAAAGATGGCCGGCATCCTGTGGTGGAAAAAATGCTGAAAGACAGCGTCTTTGTGCCCAATGATACCGTTTTGGGGACTGTGGCCAACCGGGTCAGCGTCATCACCGGCCCTAACATGGCCGGTAAATCCACCTATATGCGCCAGGTGGCGCTGATTGTGCTGATGGCCCAGATCGGCTCCTTTGTTCCCGCCAGAAGTGCCCGCATCGGCATCTGCGATCGGGTGTTTACCCGGATTGGTGCTTCGGACGACCTGTCCTCCGGTCAGAGTACCTTTATGGTGGAGATGAACGAGGTGGCGGAGATCCTTCGCCATGCCACATCCCGGAGCCTTTTGATTCTGGATGAGATTGGCCGGGGTACCTCCACCTTCGACGGTATGGCCATTGCCAGAGCGGTTCTCGAATACTGCGCCAGCCCCAAAAAGCTGGGAGCTAAGGTGCTCTTTGCTACGCACTACCACGAGCTTACGGTGATGGAGCAGGAAATCGAGGGCCTGAAAAACTACAATATTGCGGTAAAAAAGCGGGGCGAAGATATCATTTTCCTCCGGAAGATTGTTCCCGGCGGGGCAGATCGAAGCTTCGGCATCGAGGTGGCCCGGCTGGCGGGGATTCCGGAAAAGGTGGTCGCCCGGGCAAAGACCATTCTCAAGGAGCTGGAGAGTGGAAATTCCAATATCCAGCCCCAGATGAAGGCACAGGAGGCGGAAACCCAGATCAGCTTTATGGATGTGGGGGGTAGCCAGATTGCCCAGAAGCTGCGGGATATTACCATTGAGACCCTGACCCCCATAGAGGCGCTGAATGTGCTGTTTGAGCTGAAAAAAATGGCGGAGGATGTGTGATGGAGCGACTGAAACAGCCCTTTGCCATAACCATGCGGCGATATGAGATCATCGGCGGAATTATCTGGTTTCTGGTCTATGCCTTCTTTATGGGAATTCTGATCGGTATGGTTATGGGCCTTTTGGGGATTCCCTACAGCGATGCTTCGCTCAACTGCATCTATGCATTTTCGAATTTTGTCATCACCGGGCTGCTGTTTCGCCGGTTTCTCAGCTACAGCCTGCCCCTGGTGGCAGACCATCTGCTCCGGTTTTTAAAATCCCTGCTGATTGGGTTTATGGTGTACTGGGTGCTGATGGCCTGCTTTAGCGCACTGGTGGAAACCCTGGGCATCAACAACTGGGTGCCCAATGATGATACCATTTCTGCCATAGCGGGCGAGAATTACCGGTTGATGTGGGCGATGGCGGTGCTGCTGGCCCCCATGACCGAGGAAACGCTGATCCGTGGCCTGATTTTCGGCAACATTCGCCGGAAAAACCGAATTCTGGCCTATATCCTGACTGCGCTCATTTTTGCAGGAATGCACATGGTTTCCTATTTGTGTACCATGACCCCGGTGAATCTGGTATATAATCTGCTGGTGTACAGCCTGCCCAGTGTGGCGCTGTGTGTCTGCTACGAGTATGCCGGAACGATATGGGGGCCCATTGCTCTGCACATGATCCTGAACGCCATGGGCATGAGCGGGTATTGAGGAATGGGGAATAGATAATAGAGAATAGAGAAGAAAGAATAGAGAATAGATTGTGGTGTTTTCCTGCGGAAAACGGATTGAATGCAGCCACTAAGCCCCACCATGTCATTGCGAACCAGTGACCTCGTCTACTACGGTGGCAATCCGTAATACCCTTGGTACGCAGTTCGTTTGTTGCACCGGTGCGGGAGCACCAATGCCTCCCTTGTGTAAAGGGAGGTGGGCCGCCGAAAGGCGGCTCGGAGGGATTGTGCAGTGGAGAGTTCCATATAACTGAAAATCTCCGGCGAAGTCGTACTGCGGCAGTCAATCCCTCAGTCAGCTGACGCTGACAGCTCCCTTTACACAAGGGAGCCTCTGGCGGGTACAAATTTGGTGGTTTGTACGGTTTCGCCGGAAAACGCCCGTAATTACAGCGGTTTCTGCCGGGCATGACAAGTCATGCCCCTACACACAAAATGGCAATGCTCCCCGAAGGGGCGAGCCAAAGCACAACCAATGATAAATTCAATTCCCACACAGAAATCAGGTGAAAACATGGGAAAAATTCATAAATTATCTCCCCAGCTGGCAGATATGATTGCTGCCGGCGAGGTGGTGGAGCGGCCTGCCTCTGTCATCAAGGAACTGGTGGAGAACGCCATTGATGCCGGTGCAAAAAAGATCACCGTAGAGATCAAAAACGGAGGCATCACCTTTATGCGGGTGGCGGATGACGGCTGCGGCATGAGCCGGGAGGATGCCACCACCGCATTTCTGCGACATGCCACCTCGAAAATCTCCTGCGCCGAGGATTTGGGGGGCATCTCTACCATGGGGTTCCGTGGTGAAGCTCTGGCCGCCATCAGCTCCGTCAGCAAGATCGACCTGTTGACCCGGGCCCAGGGGGAGGATTTCGGCACCGCCATCCGGGTTGAGGCGGGCAATGTGGTGGATGTGCAGGAGGCGGGCTGCCCCCAGGGCACCACCATGATTGTAAGAGATCTGTTTTACAACACCCCCGCCCGCATGAAGTTCCTGAAACGGGACAGCGTAG
>CAZFXB010000186.1:0-4401 GCA_964522835.1 uncultured Oscillospiraceae bacterium | reverse complement strand
AAGCGATTTCCACCTTGACCCGGGAATTTTTAAAATAAACCGACAGGGGCACCAACGCATAGCCCTGCTGCTGGGTCTTGCCAAGGAGCATCATAATCTCCTTCTTGTGCATCAGCAGCCGTTTGGGCCGGAGGGGATCCCGATTGGAAAAGCTGCCCATTTCATAGGGAGAGATATGCATCTGCTTGATAAAAATCTCTCCATTCTGAATGGAGCACCACGCCTCCTTCAGGCTGAGCCTGCCTGCCCGGATGGATTTGACCTCGGTGCCGAAAAGCTCGATCCCGGCCTCAAACTTTTCCACGATGTAATATTCATGGTAGGCCGCCCGATTCTGGGCCACCATTTTGATGCCGCTCTTTTCTGCCATAGGTCTCTCCCTCCTTCGTGACAGATATTATATCACAAAACCCCGTCCTTGGCAATGCCCCATTTCCCCTTGAATTCTAGACAAATTGTCCGGGGCCCATACCGCCCCGGACAAGGTATTATATTCTTCCAAAGGTTTCCGTGTACTGCCGCAGCTTTTTTTGCAGCTTCTCCGTGATCTGACCAGGCATCAGCCGCCACTGCCAGTTTCCGGAGGGGGTTCCCGGGGTGTTCATTCTTCCCTCGGCCCCCAGCCCCAGGCAGTCCTGAATCTGCACCACAAAGGTATCTGCCACAGAGCTCATACCGCCACGGATAATGCCCCAGCAAAAGCCCTCGGTGCTGCTGAGCCCCAGGTACCGTCTTGCATAGCTTACATCCGCCTTGGCGGCCTGATCCTTCCACTGCATCACCGTCTCATTGTCGTGGGTGGCAATATAGCAGACACAGTTCCGCTCATAGGAGTGGGGCAGATAGTCGCTGGGCTCCCGGGTATCGAAGGCAAACTCCAGCACCTTCATCCCCGGCAGACCGGAATCCCGCAGAAGCTGGTGAACCTCTTCGGTCAGATATCCCAGATCTTCCGCAATAAACCGGAGCTGAGGGAACCAGCCCTGAAGCCGACCAATAAGATCCATCCCCGGGCCCTTTCTCCAGCGTCCGTTTTTCGCCGTTTTTTCCCCATAGGGAATGGCCCAGTAGCTCTCCAGTCCCCGGAAGTGGTCGATGCGGATAATGTCAAACATTTTGGAAATACCGTCTACCCGGCGGATCCACCAGCCATATCCATCAGCACGAAGCCGATCATAGTCATAGAGAGGATTCCCCCAGAGCTGACCGTCTGCGCTGAAGGCATCCGGAGGACATCCGGAAACCTCCCGGGGCAAATTATCCGGGCCCAGCTGGAAAAACTCCGGCTCTGCCCATACATCCGCCGAGTCCATGGCCACATAGATGGGCAGGTCTCCAATGATTTGGATCCCCAGAGAATGAATATAATCCCGCAGTGCGTTCCACTGTTTAAAGAACAGAAACTGGAGATAGATATAGAAATCAATTTCCTCCCGAAGCTCCTGGGCGTACCGGGCCACAGCCTCCGGCTTACGCATCCGGATATCCTCATCGGGCCACTGAAGCCAGGATACCATACCAAAATGCTTTTTCACAGCCATAAACAGGCCATAGTTCTGGAGCCATGGATTTTCCGCTTTGAATGCCTCTACCTGTTCCCGATCCCGATCATAGCCCCGGTAATAGGCATACCGGAGCACGCCAAACCGATTGACATAAATCTTTGCATAATCCACCCGACTGGGGTCGTCTCCCCAATCTATGGTCGCATATTCCTCCCGCTTCAGGAGACCATCCTCCTCCAGCAGTTCAAAATCAATAAAATAGGGATTTCCAGCAAAGGTGGAGAAGCTCTGATAAGGGCTGTCTCCAAAGCTGGTGGGCCCCAGGGGCAAAAGCTGCCAATAGCTCTGCCCAGAGGCCTTGAGGAAATCTCCAAATGCATAGGCCTCCTTACCGAAGGTGCCAATGCCATATTGGGAGGGGAGCGAGGAAATATGCATCAGAATACCGCTTCTGCGCTCCATAGAATCCCCCTTTCTTTCTGAAATTTGGCCATTATCCCTTGACGGCACCGGCCATAACGCCTTTAATGATATACTTCTGGCAGAACAGATACACAATAATGATGGGCAGCACTGTCATAACAATGCTTGCCATCATGGGGCCCATCTCCACTCTGCCGTAGCTGCCCCGGAAATACTGAATCAAAATGGGAATGGTCTGATACTTCTTCCGATCCAGCACCAGATAGGGCAAAAGATAGTCGTTCCAGAGCCACATAGCCTCCAGAATTCCCACAGAGATCATGGTGGGCTTTGTCACCGGCAGCACCACATGGAAGAAGGTGCCCAGAGGGCCACAGCCGTCAATCATGGCGGCCTCCTCCAGCTCCAGAGGGACATACTTCATAAAGCCGCAGAACATAAACACTGCCAGTCCTGCGCCGAAACCCAGATAGATAATGCAGATGTTATAAGGCGTATCCAGACTCAGCTTATCCGCCGTAGAGGACAGGGTAAACATAAGCATCTGGAAGGGTACCACCATGGAGAATACAAACATGTAGTAGATGGCCTTTGTCCACCAGGTTTTCACCCGGGTAATAAACCAGGCACACATGGAACAGCAGACCAGAATCAGCACCAGAGATGTGACGGTAATCACCAGAGAGTACCAGAATGCCTGCAAAAAGCCCTGGGTGGTCAATGCATCGATGTAGTTTTTGATACCATTGAAGGTCTCGGCAGTGGGCAGCTCAAACACTGTATTGGTGGAAATCGCCCGCTCCACCTTCAGGGAGTTCAGTACAATCATAACCACCGGGTAAACCCAAGCCAGGCTCAGTACCAGCATAATGACCGTGAGCACAGCATTGAAGCGGCGTTCTTTCTTTTCCATTACTGCTGCACCTCCTTAGAACGGGTGGCCCGAAGCTGAATGACGGACAGCGCAATCACCAGCAGGCAGAAAATAACGGCCTTGGCCTGTCCATAGCCCTTCCACTGGGCACCAGCCCGGGAGTAGAAGGTGTTATAAATGTTCAGAGCCAACATCTCAGAGGCATGGTTGGGCTCACCACCTGTGAGGGCCAGGTTCTGATCGAAGAGCTTAAAGCTGTTGGTCAGAGTCAGGAACATACAGATGGTAATCGAGGGCATCACATTGGGGATTTTGATCTGCCAGAGAATTCTTTTTTCACTGGCGCCATCGATCCGTGCCGCCTCGATGTAGTCCTCCGGGATGGACTGGAGACCTGCAATATAAATAATCATCATATAGCCAATCTGCTGCCAGCACATTAGGATAATCAATCCCCAGAAGCCATAGGTGGCATCCAGGCTCAGCAGAGGCTTTTCCAAAACGGAAAGAAGGCAGTTCAGCAGGATATTCCAGATATATCCCAGCACAATACCGCCCACCAGGTTGGGCATAAAGAACACACTGCGGAACACATTGGTTCCCTTGATGTTTCTGGTGAGCACCAGCGCAATGGCAAAGGACACTACATTGATGAGCAAAGTAGAAACCACAGTGAATACAGCGGTGTACAAAAAGGACTGCCGGAAGGTGGCATCCTTAAACACATAGATATAGTTGTTGATGCTGTTCCACACGGCACTGTCTACCGTGGTAAATTTACAGAAGGAAAGATACAGGCCCTGAAGGAAGGGATAAATAAACCCAATGCAAAAGGCCAAAAGGGTGGGAAGCAAGAAAATGGGCCAGTACCGTTTGATTGCTTTTTCCAAAAAGACACCTCCCAGGTGAAAATCAGGAGACAGGTTTAAAATAAGGGTGGGCGATTGCCCACCCTTAACGTTTAGATCATAGATTAGCCTGCATTAGCAGCAGCATACTCGGTGGCCCAGCCATCGACGAATGCGGAAACAACGCCGTCCCAATCACCGGTGCCAGCAGCGTAAGCGGTGAGTGCGGAGCCAAGTCCGTTCTTCCACTCCTCAGAGGGCATGGTGGTGAAGTTCCAGGACACGGGGGTCAGACCAGCTGCGGTGTTTGCAGCGTCCATCTTAACAAACAGATTGGGAGACTCCTGTGCAGCCTTGAAGGGGATAACGAAGCCCATGTCGTCAGCCATAGCCTTGGTGCCAGTCTCAGAGGTAACACACCAGTAGATGAAGTCCAGAGTAGCCTGAATGTCTTCCTCGGAGGCATTCTTGTTGACACACCAGTAGTTCTCAGTGCCGGTGCACAGGCCCTGCTTGGCCTCGTCGCCCTCGCCAATATAGATGGGCAGCATAGCCAGATCGTCGTCGGTGTAAGCACCCTCGGCAGTCAGGCTGCCGTACTCCCAGGAGCCGTTCTGATAGAACACAGCCTCGCCTGCCAGGAACTCGTTCCGGGCATCGTCGCCGGTCTTGCCAGCCAGATCCTTGGGATCACAGGTGGAGTTGTTAATGTACAGATCAAAGATGTTCTTGTAAGCATCCAGATAGGTGC
>CAZFXB010000185.1:0-4416 GCA_964522835.1 uncultured Oscillospiraceae bacterium | reverse complement strand
CCCTTCTTGGGACGGTACTTGAAGACCATGATCTTCTTGCCCTTGCCGTTACGAACGACCTTGGCCTCGACCTTTGCGCCCTCGATAGCGGGGGTACCAAACTTGCTGTTCTCGCCGTCAACGATAGCCAGAACCTGATCGAATACGACGGTCTCGCCAGCCTCGACGTTCAGCTTTTCGATATAAACCAGCTGACCCTCAGTTACGTTGTACTGCTTGCCGCCGGTAACAATGATTGCCTGCACGTGCTTTGCACCTGCCTTTACTATAGTCTCGCTTTTGAGGTGGCACCCGAAAAAGGGCATACTTGTACCTCTTCAATGCGGCCTGTAAATTATAGCACGGAGAAAACCCTTTGTCAAGAAAAGATTCCGGGTTTTTTCTCAAAATTCGGCCTGATCTTCAAAGTCATCATCCTGGTCATGCCCATGGTCTTCCCCCAGGATCTCCCCCACCCGCATCCGGCGGGAAAGCTTCATCTCCTCCACAGCCTCGTGGATGATTTCCTTGGTGTCCCGGGGCGCCTTAATGTTTTTCAGCTCCAGCACAGGCATACTCTTATCAGAGGAGTACACGGTAACAGTGCCCACCCCGAAGATCCGCTGTCCCAGAGAGATGGACAGGGAAATATCCCGCACCCGGTAAAGCAGGATCTCTTCGCATTTTGTGTTCAAAAGTCCGTTCTCCAGAAAGAGTCGATCACGGCTCAGGGCGTAGCGGGTGAAGCTCAAAGGCGCCCCCAGGATACGCTTTCGATCTGACCAGATATACTCAATTGCCATGGGTGATATCTCCTTTCAAGTTCATAGATTCTGATTTTTTGATACGCAGATAGAGCACTGGAATAAGATACAGCAAAATAAGGCCATAACCCAGGGCAACCGCCCCCATGGAAAGCACCGGAACGCCGCCAAAGAGGTAGGCACTGTAGATCATCAGTCCTCCCAGCAGAAGCCCCACCCCCACAGGGAGGCGTTTGGGGTACAGACACACATACACAATGGAAAGCATCTCCGCCAGATAAAAATACCGTTCGTGCATTTTCGGCAGGCTCCAGGGAATCAGCAGCGCAAAAATCAGCGCAAGTTCCACAAGGCTCTCCCCGTCCAGCCTGGGGTATTTCCCCAGAAACACAAACAAAACCAGCAGCGTCAGCACCATGGCCAGCAGCACCGGAGCGGCAGACAGCTCGTAGAAATAATCGTTGGGAATCAGGCTCCAAAAGGAGGGGGCATTCAGACTAAGATAGGGATAGGCCCCGGTTTGATCGATATAAATAGAGAAGGTATCGTGGAAGCTCCGGCCGCCCAAAAGTGCAGGCACCATGGCCCCCAGAAACCCCGCAGGGAACAGCAAAAGCTGCCGAAGGGAAACCCGGCCTGTCACCAGGAAAAAGGCCACAATGGGCAGAATAAACACAGCCTGCAGCTTAAAGGACAGGGACAGCGCCAGCAGCACCATAGAGCACCTTGGCCGGTCTGAAAGCCCACAGTACAGCCCCCACAGAGCCAGGGCCCCGTAAACGCTGTCGCACTGACCCCAATAGCTGCTGTTAAGCCAGGTTGTGGGGACAAAAAGAGCTGCGGCAAAGGCAAGCAGGGTCGGCAGGTCCTGCTTTGTCAACATTTTCACCAGATAGCCCACAGCCAGAGCGGCGGCCACATCAAAAAGCACGGAAAACAGCTTGATGCAGTAGAGATCATAGAAGGGCAGCCGGGAAATCAGCAGAATCACATAGAGATAGGGCATATTGTAGTCCCCAATGGGAGTAGACATGGCCTCTCGTGCTGTCATACCGGCCATGGTGTCCGTCCAGATAGAAAGGAACGACACATAGTCTCCGGAAATATGGTCAAACATGGAAAGCCGCAGAAAAAGCCCCGCCAACAGCAGCGCCGCAGCACAAAGGCCTTGCTCCCTTTTCTGGAACATGGGACGAACATACAGCACCAGACACCCGCCCAGGCCATAAAGCCCCACCATACACAGGGCAAAGAGAATGCTGGCCCCGTCAGAGGCTAAGGCTGAAAGGGCCATAAAAACACTCAGCAGTACGCCGCAAACAGCTGCGGCGGCGTAAATCAGCCTGCAAAGTCTGTCTTGGGATAAATTCAAAAAATCACCACCGGGATAAGATGGCATTATTATATCAAAATATCGGTAAAATAGGAAGAGGAATCTCAGATGTTCCACGGGAAGCCCTTGCGGTATTGTCCCATTTTTCTCCCTCTGCCGGACTGGGGTCCTTCTGGTTTCACACGTTGTCAAGCCCCGAAGCTTCCGGCTGAAACAGTACCATACTGTCCGTCCGGGCCGCACCAACGATGGTCAGGTCAAACCGCTCTGCCAGCAGCACCGATTCTCGGGTGGGCATGGCCTTGCTGGCCAAAATGGGCACCCCCGCCCGAATCACCTTCATCACCATATCCACCGGAATTCTGCCGCTGGTATACAGGATGCACTCCCCCAGAGGCACCCCCGCCAGCAGTGCCCATCCCAGAACCTTGTCCAGGGCATTGTGCCGACCAATGTCCTCTGCCCGCCGCAATATCTCTCCCCGGTGCATCAAAAGGCAGCTGTGGGTGCCGTGGGTGGCGGCATAGAGGGGCATATTCTCCTTCATAGCCTCGGCCAGACGAAAGATCCAGGCCCGCTCATAGGCAATGGGGATGATTTTTGCTGGCTCCTGGGTATTTCGGAACAGATCGGCAATGGTTCGATTCCCGGTACAGCAGGAAGCCACCTGCTCTACCCCCAGAGGTGCCTTGGGCGGCACCCAGTGCTCCAAAAACACCTTGGCCCGAAGCCCCGCTTCACAGAGATACAGCATTTTCACCTGTCCAGGGTCATGGATCACCCCATCGGAAAGCAGCCTGCCCAGCACCAGAGCCTTTAGATCCGTGGGGCTGCACACCACCTCATAGGCCAGGGTGTCATTGATATATATCTCCATGGTGTGCTCCACCACCAGAGCCTCCTCATACTGAAAGGACTGGCCCCGGGATGAAATCTGACAAGCCAGGGTCTTTTCCACCCCGGCTTTGTAATCCTTTGGTTCGATAATCTTCATGGTTTATCTTCCTTTATATCTGTGGATGCAACATGCACGGTACCGGTACAGGTTTGCCGGGGATAATTCCCTGTCAGAGCGTTTTATGACGGCCATGCCGGGTCTCTCCCCCGCTCCGTTTTCTCCACTATATTACCCATTCCCCCGGCCCTGTGTCAAGGGTTCCGGGGGTTTTCTGTGCATTTCATTTTGCAGGATTTTGCACATCCCCCTTCACACCCCCCAAACCCCTTCTAATTACAGGGTTTTTTCGCATTTGAACAATTCATCTCGGTTGTCCGTACATTTTGTACCATTTTGGACATTTTCACAGATGTTTGTGAATAATTTATCAATTATTGACGGGGGCCAAACTTACATATATAATAGGTTATAAATCCATATACCCATGGAAATCCCACCAAAGGAGTCTAGCAATATGCCAAATAAGAAAACATTGGTTGCATTTTCGGGCACACCGGAGCAGGAGCAGGCGCTTCGGGCTGTCATTGCCCAGTATAAAGATGTGAAGGGCGGCACCATGCCTGTTATGCAGGCAGCGCAGAATATCTACGGCTACCTTCCCATTGAGGTACAGCAAATCATTGCCGACGGCCTGAACATCCCCCTGTCTGAGGTCTACGGCATTGCCACCTTCTATTCCCTGTTCACCCTGAATCCCAAGGGCCAGCACCGGATCAGCGTATGTCTGGGCACCGCCTGCTACGTAAAAAACTCCCAGCTGATTCTGGATAAAATCGAGGCTCTGCTGGGCTGTAAAGCCGGCTCCATCACCCCCGACGGCAAGTTCTCCGTGGATGCTACCCGGTGCGTTGGTGCCTGCGGTCTGGCCCCGGTTATGATGGTGGATGACGATGTCTACGGTCGCCTGACCCCGGACATGGTAGGCGACATTCTGAAAAAATATATCTAAGGAGGACTTTCCTATGAAATCTTTGGAAGAGCTGAAGGCCCTGCGGGAGCAGATGCAGGATAAAATGAACCTCCGCACTGAAAACCAGGACACCATCCGTGTGGTGGTGGGCATGGCCACCTGCGGCATCGCCGCCGGAGCCCGGCCTGTCCTCAACGCCTTTGTGGACGAGGTTGGCAAGCGGGGCCTCAAAAACGTGAAGGTAACCCAGACTGGATGCATTGGTGTATGCCGTCTGGAGCCCGTGGTGGAGGTCTACGCCCCCGGCCAGGAAAAGGTCACCTATGTAAAAATGACCCCGGAAAAGGTTCCCCAGATCGTGGCACAGCATCTGGTGAACAAGCAGGTGGTAACGGATTACACCATCGGCGCAGCAGAGTAAAGGAGGAGCGTTCATGGCATATCGTGCACATATTCTGGTATGTACCGGCAC
>CAZFXB010000184.1:0-4459 GCA_964522835.1 uncultured Oscillospiraceae bacterium | reverse complement strand
CAATTCAGCCCTCGATAATCACCTGCTCTGCCTCTTTCCGTTTTTGGGAAAGGGTTGCATCCACGGACTGCTTTTTCCGTTCCACCAACTCCTGATGCCGCTGCACCTGGCGGCGAATGTCCCCAACCTGACGCTTTAAGTTGTCGATCCGGGACATGGCCATGGAATCTGTAATAAAATTATCGAAGAAAATATCCGCAAACTGCATTCCTCCGCCGATATCGGCAGAAATATTCATGTTTACATCCAAATCCTTCAGCTCCCGGCGATAATCCGCCAAAAACCGATTCAGCTCCCGAAGCTGCCGCTTGGCTTCGTCCAGCTTGCCATACTTGGCAAAGTCTGAGATTCGGCTGTCCGAGAACATATCCACCATACCCCAGTTTGCAGCACTTTTCAAGGTGCGCTCGATCCGTTCCACCTGATCCATGACTCGTGCTCCGGCATTCTGGGCCTCCTGAACCTCCCGAGACAGCCCCTTGAGCTGCCGTGCGTCCTCCTCCAGTTCCCGGAGATGTCGGCCGGACTGAGAATCGCTGTTTAAGAGCATCTGCCGCTTGTCCGAAAAAGCTCGCTTATATTCCGTCTCCACATCGCCGCACAGGTTCAGAGAACTGCTTATGTCCTCGTTTTCCTTGTAAAGATTCTGTAGGGTGCGAAGGGCATCCTGATATTTGATCTGGGCATCCCGGGCCTCCTGCCGTTCCTTTTCCAGCTTCTCTTCCTGCCGCCCGATGACACTGTAGAAAAAGCTGGTGATGCCGCCGGACTCCATCCGATCCACATCCTCCTGCTCCGCTTCCACTTCGGCCTGAAGCTGCGGCAGTAATTCCTCCATGGTATCTATGTTCTGGCGTATTCTCTGCTGCTCCTGCATCAGCCGCCGTTTTTCGTCCACACGTTTCCTGAGATTTCTTAAATCGGCCATAGGTCACCCTCCTCGGATTTTCATTATAACGTACTTTTTTGTTTATGTAAACAGGAACATTTCCAGTATAACCGGAGAAATAAAGCACATATTGTCCATGTAGAAAATAATTCTACATAATTCTACCCAAAGTGAAACAAAACGACCACATTTTGCGTCTTAAATTATGAAGAAAAATTTGCATTCTAATGAAACCTTTTGTATAATGGTGTCATTCTTTGTAAAAATATCTCCATGAAAGGAGCTTATCCATAATGGCCCCAGATTTAACTCCCCACGAGGACGAAACACTCGGTTATGTCCCTCAAATCAACCTGGATCCCCCTCTGAGCGAGGAGCCTGATCCTATCCCTGCATCCGATTCCCCTATTTCTACCCCGGAACCCGATGCCGCTCCGGAGCGGGAAGATGCACCGGAGGAAATGCCAGAAGAAGCGGCAACGCCCAAAGATGATACAGACATGGATGCCCGCCTCCAGGCTCTGGGTATTCCCCCTATGGAGCCGGAAGATGTGGAAATTACCGAAGCCGGCCCCAGCTCCATGGCCGCTGCCGCTGTTTTGGCTGCGGAGCCAAAGCCCGAAAGCAAGCTCCATAAGGCATGGCGGGAGAAACAGCTGTTTATTATACTCTCCTCTGTTTTTCTGCTGCTGGCCCTGGGCTGTGTCGCCGTGATCTCCTATGTATATCTGGTTATAAAGCCCTTTGAAAACTATGCCTACATTCTCCCCAATGTATACTGTGCTGGCGTGGACTTAGGCGGCATGACCCGCAAGGAGGCCCAGAAGGCCGTTGAAGAAGCCCTGCGGCACCCGTCCTATTCTGTTACGCTCAAGTTGGAGGATGTCTCCTACGAGTTCTGTCCCGCTCAGGAGGGCATTACCCTCAACGGTGCAATCATTGCAGAAAAAGCCTATAACTATATGCGGGAAGATACCTCGGCCTACGGCATGTATAAAGCCTATCATGCTGCAAAAAATACAGAATACCAGCTCAGTGCAGAGACTGACCTGGAGTACAGCCTCAGCGATATTGAAACACTGGCCCAAACCGTCCAGACGGAGACCTATATCGAAGCCACCCCTTCCACCGCCAGCAATGATACCGAGAATCATACCGTATCTGTCACCCTGGGCACCCCGGGCCGCACCATCGAGCCGGAGACCATTGTCTCCGCTGTATCTCAAGCCTTTGAAAACATGATTTTTGATGATATTTCTCTGGAGTACACCCCTGTAGACATTGACTACGTGGCCCTGTGGGATTTGATTCAGAACAGTGAAAAGTCCTACAGCTATGCGCCTGTGGATCCTGTCAACACAGCCAACCAGGACGACCACTCCATTACCGTGGTTATGGGTACACCTGGATACAGCTTCAAAGCCAGTGATCTTTACACCCTGGCTAAGGAAAATGCGGAATCGGGCGAATACGGAACGGTCACCCTTAACATGACCGAAACCCTTCCCGCCGATGTAAATGTGATCCCGGAATATCAAACCATGGCCTGCGAACCCACCGAGCCCTACTACTATGCCGGTGATATCGTCGAGGGCTCCAATGGCTACGATATGGACTGGGATGCTGCCATCGCCGCCGTGGAGGCTGCCTCCTGGGGCGAAACCCTGGTGCTCCCCATGACGGTCACCCCGCCCAATAAAACAGCCGCAGAGGTACGGGCAGTTCTGTTCCGGGACGAACTGGGCTCCTACTCCTCTCCCCACACCGCCAACTCCAACCGTACCACCAACCTGACCCTGTGCTGCAATGCCATCAACGGAACGGTCATCAACCCGGGTGAGATTTTCTCCTTCAATGGGGTTGTTGGCGAGCGTACCGCTGCCAAGGGCTATAAGGAGGCCACCGTATATGTGGGCACAGAATCCGTGGGCCAGTTGGGCGGCGGTATCTGCCAGGTTGCCTCCACCATCTATGATGCAGCCCTTTATGCGGATTTGGAAATCACCGACCGAACCTATCATATGTTCTTTGTCACCTATGTAAAGGGCGGCCTGGATGCCACCGTATACTGGGGTTCTCAGGATTTCTGCTTCCGGAACGATACGGAGTACCCAATCCGGGTCAACGCCTCCGTCTCCGGTGGATATGTGCATATCTCCATTGACGGAACCAAAACCAACAATAACTACGTGGTACTCTCCTCTACCCAGCTCAGCTCTACCCCCTATTCCACAGTCTACGAAAATGATTCCACCATGGCCGCCGGTACACAGAAAGAAACTGTATCCCCCTACACCGGGTATGTCTACGAGGCTTACCAGTATGTTTACGCCGGAGACGGTACCCTGCTGGAGACCAACTATCTCGGTAAGAGCGTCTACGCCAAACGGGATCGGGTCGTAAAAGTAGGCACAAAGCAAGCTGCCTCCAGCAGCTCCAGTTCATCCAGCTCATCCAGCTCATCCAGCTCCTCTTCAACCACCGAGCCTGAGCCCACTGAAACAACACCTGCGGAATAAGCCTAAAGCGAGCACCCCCACCGAGGAACTCGGTGGGGGTGCTGTTATTATGGCTCAATCCAAAGATAGACCCAGTCTCCGATTTCTTCCGTGGACACGACGGATCCATAGTTCATGTCAGGCTCTGCCAGATCAAATTCCTCCCAGGAAACCTGATATACCCGATCACCGGAGGAAATTAAAAGGGTCTCAGCCTGGGGAAATCTTTCGTAAATCTCCGCCTCTGTCATATCGAAAAGCTCCACCAGGTCTCCCCGGTATCCATCCCGGTTCAATGCTTCCAAAACAGCAGACATTTTCTCAGAGGTTCCAATTCTGCCCTGAAGCATTGCGCCATCCTCCATGAGCGTTTTTTCCGCCTCGGCTTCCTCCTGGGCTGTTTCCATGGCTTTCTCCACGGCATGTTCTATATCGGTCTGGTCATGGCCCGGCATCAATGCGGTGTCCTCCACCACAGGTGCATCTGCCGCTGCGGCCATGGTCTCAGGGATCTGGGCCTGGGTGGATGCGGTGTCCCGAACTTCAACAGGCGTACCTACAAACCTTCCTGCCACCAGCAGCACAAGGCAGGCCGCCAGCGCAGTCAGGCTAAATTTCATCCGCTTCAAGTAGTATACGGGCCGGGCTTTCTCCTTTTCCAGCCGAATCTCCTGCATGACGCTTCTGGTCAGCCCCTCCGGCGACTCTTCCTCCATCCCGAGAATTCCCATATCGATATTCCGATAGGTCTCATAGAGGCACCGACAGCCCTCACAGACCGCAAGATGCGCTTGCAGAGCCAGTTCTTCCTGCTCAGACAGCCCTCCATCCAGGCTCAAAATCATTTTTTCAATATATTCTTCACAGGCATTCATTGCTCTGCACCTTCTTTCTGTCTTTTAGACGCATTTTCCGAAAGAAAGTTCCCATCAAAGCTGCGGCGGATTTTTTCTCTTGCCCGGGCAATTCTGGATTTCACTGTACCAGATTTCAGGTTCAGAGCTTCTCCAATCTCAAGATAGCTCATATCCTCCACCGCCCGGAGGGACAGGATCAGCCGATCCTGCTCCGG
>CAZFXB010000183.1:0-4471 GCA_964522835.1 uncultured Oscillospiraceae bacterium | reverse complement strand
GGGCCGGTTTGACGTGGATTTGCGGGACTTCCTGCCGGCGGAGGTCATTGACGAATTTAAGCTAAGATTAAATGCAAGGAGATAGTCGCATGGAGAAAACAACCATTGAATCGCTGCTGAATAGTCTGGCTGCTATGGCAGGGGACTCCCGGACAAGTCTGTTCGGTCAGGATAAGTGTACCATTGACCGGGATCAGTTCCTGTACCTGGTGGACGCCCTCCAGAATCAGATTCCCCAGGAGCTGTCTCAGGCCAAGGCTGTCATCGACAGCAGCAACGAGATCCGTACCAAGGCAAAGAAGGAAGCATCCACTACCCGGAAGAATGCAGACAAGGTTCTGACCGAGGCAGAGGAGCGTGCCGCCCAGCTCATCGAAGACAGCACCATTGTTGAGTTTGCAAAGAAGCGGGAGGATGAGATTCTGGCCGAGGCTCAGCAGCAGCGTGAGCTTCTGATCGCCGGAGCCATCAGCTATGCAGAGAAGCTCATTGAGGACGCAGAGAAAACCGTGACAGAGACCTATGACATCCTGTTTGCCGGAATTGCTGCCCTGGAAGCTCGAGCAAAAGAGGATCGCAAGGCTGCACTCGACCAGATCAAAGAGGCGAAAAAGGTGCTAAAAAACGCCAACAAGCATGAACAAAACGCCAAGTGATATTTCAAATGTTACAAACAACCTGTCGTTATAATACACGACAGGTTGTTTTTTTGGCCATTTTTTGCACTTTTTCTGAATTCTTATGCAATATGAGAGTTTCACCCTTGCAAATTCTCCTGCATTTTTGTGATTTCCACACTTTACAGTGGGGCAGCGATAGAGTATAATATAGGAGATTCAAGTTTTATTCTAATGCTGGCTTGGGTAATAGAGCCAGCCGATAGATACGTGCTTGCTGCGACAGCACGTTCTCTGGCGGAGGCAGAGGTGACCTCCCAACAATCTTTAATGAGGTGATTTTGTGACACAGAAACCCTTTAAGAAGGTACTGGCCGCCAACCGTGGCGAGATTGCCATTCGTATTTTCCGGGCCTGCTATGATCTGGGCCTTCATACGGTGGCAATGTACTCCAACGAGGATATCAATGGCCAGTTCCGTACCCATGCCGACGAAGCTTATCTCATTGGTGAGAATAAAAGCCCTGTCGGTGCTTATCTGGATATTCCCGCTATTATCGACCTGGCAAAGCGCCGGGGCGTAGATGCCATCCATCCTGGCTACGGCTTCCTGTCTGAGAACGCAGACTTCGCCAAGGCCTGTGAGGATGCTGGTATTACCTTCATTGGCCCTCCCAGCAACATTCTTGCCATGATGGGAGATAAGCTTTCTGCCAAGCAGATTGCCATTCAGGCCGGTGTGCCCATTATTCCCGGCTGCACCGAACCCCTGAAGGATGGGGATGAAGCCCTGGAGAAGGCTATTTCCTTTGGCTTCCCCATTATCCTGAAGGCCGCCGCAGGCGGCGGCGGTCGTGGTATGCGCCGCTGTGACAGCCCCGAGGAAGTAAAGCCTGCATTTGAGCTGGTGCGCAGTGAGGCCCAGAAGGCCTTCGGCAATGATGATATTTTCATTGAGAAGTTCCTGGTAGAGCCCAAGCACATCGAGGTTCAGATTCTGGCGGATAAGTACGGCAACGTATACCATGTAGGTGAGCGTGACTGCTCTCTCCAGCGGCGGTACCAGAAGGTGGTCGAATTTGCCCCCGCCTTCTCCATCGATCCCTTTGTACGGCAGCAGATTCTTACTGACGCAGTCAAGATCGCCAAATCTGTGGGCTATGTGAACGCCGGTACTCTGGAGTTCCTGGTGGACAAATCCGGCAGCTACTACTTCATTGAGATGAACCCCCGTATTCAGGTAGAGCATACCGTTACCGAAATGGTTACTGGAGTTGACCTGGTTCGGGCTCAGATTCTGATTGCAGAGGGCTATCCGCTGTCCACCCCGGAGATTGGCCTGAACTGCCAGGAGGATGTCCATATCAACGGCTATGCCATTCAGTGCCGTGTTACTACCGAGGATCCTGCCAACAACTTTGCCCCCGACAACGGTAAGATTATTTCCTACCGCTCCGGCGGCGGCTTCGGTGTTCGGCTGGACGGCGGTAATGTAACCACCGGTACGGTGATCTCTCCCTACTACGACTCTCTCATGGTTAAGGTCACCAGCCATGATAACACCTTCTCCGGCGCCGCCCGTCGGGCCCTTCGTGCCATCAACGAGGTGCGTGTTCGTGGTGTAAAGACCAATATTCCCTTTGTTACTAATATTTTGAGCCACCCCACCTTCCTGGCAGGCAAGTGCCACACCAAGTTTATTGATGACACGCCGGAGCTGTTCGACATTGTAGACTCCAGAGACCGTGCCACCCGTGTGCTCAAGTATATTGCAAACATTCAGGTTGCAAATCCCAACGCCGAGCGTCATCAGTACGATACCCCCAGATTCCCGGAGCAGCGTGAACCCTTGAAGCCGGGCCTGAAGCAGTATTTGGATCAGAACGGCCCTGCGGCTCTTTCCAAGCTGGTGCTCAACGAAAAGAAGCTGCTCATTACCGATACTACCATGCGGGATGCCCACCAGAGCCTGCTGTCCACCCGTATGCGTACCCGTGATATGGTGAAGGGTGCCGACGGTACCGCAGAAATCCTGGCAAACTGCTTCTCTCTGGAGATGTGGGGCGGCGCCACCTTCGATGTGGCCTACCGTTATCTCCACGAGTCTCCCTGGGAGCGGCTGGATTTGCTCCGTGAGAAAATCCCCAACATTCCCTTCCAGATGCTGCTCCGTGGTTCCAACACCGTTGGCTACCAGAACTACCCGGATAACGTAGTTCGAGAATTTGTCAAGCAGTCTGCTCTCAGCGGTATTGATATTTTCCGTGTGTTTGACTCCCTGAACTGGATCCCCGGTATGCAGGTTGCCATGGACGAGGTATTGAACCAGAACAAGTTCTGCGAAGCTACCATCTGCTACACCGGCGATATCATGGACAAGACCCGTACTCGTTACACCCTGGACTACTATGTGAAGCTGGCCAAGGAGCTGGAGCACATGGGTGCACACTCCATCTGTATCAAGGATATGTCCGGCCTGCTCAAGCCCTATGCCGCCAAGATTCTGGTGAAGGCTCTGAAGGAAGAGGTGGGCATTCCCATCCATCTCCACACCCACGACACCACCGGCAACCAGGTTGCCACTCTGTTGATGGCCGCAGAGGCAGGGGTAGATATCGTCGATACTGCCATTGCCTCCATGTCCAGCCTGACCTCCCAGCCCTCTATGAACGCAGTAGTTGCTGCCATGGAAGGCCAGGATCGGGATCCCGGCTTCGACATGGATCGTATCCAGGAGCTCACCGACTACTATGCCGATGTCCGGCTCCGCTACGAGTCCTTCGACCACGGCCTCAAAACCCCGGTTACCGACATTTACAAGTACGAGATCCCCGGCGGCCAGTATACCAACCTGGAGCCCCAGGTTATCTCCATCGGCCTTGGCAGCCGCTTCCTGGAAGTCAAGGAAATGTACAAGAAAGTCAACGACATGCTGGGTGACCTGGTTAAGGTTACACCTTCCTCTAAGATGGTGGGTGACCTGGCAATCTTCATGGTTCAGAATGAGCTGACCCCCGAAAATATTATCGAAAAGGGTGCCCACCTGACCTTCCCGGATTCTGTTGTCAGCTACTTCAAGGGTATGATGGGTCAGCCCCCCTGTGGATTCCCTGTTGACCTTCAGAAGATCGTTCTGAAGGGAGAGGAGCCCATCACCTGCCGTCCCGGCGAACTTTTGGCTCCTGTGGACTTCGAAGCCACCAAGAAGGAAGTGGAGAAGTTCTGCCCCAATCCCACCATGCGGGATGTGATCGCATACTGCATCTATCCCAAGGTGGTAGAAGAGTACTGGAAGCACTCCAAGGAGTACGGCTATCTCATGCGTATGGGTTCCCACGTGTTCTTCAACGGTCTTGCGCTGGGTGAAACCAACAAGATCAACATTGAAGACGGTAAAACTCTGGTTATTAAGTATCTGGGTCTGGGTGACCACAACGAGGATGGCACCCGAAACGTGATCTTCGAGCTGAACGGCACCCGCCGTGAAGTCTCTGTGGTGGATAAGAACGCCAAGGCTACCGGCAAGGTGGTTGTAATGGCAGATCCTCAGGATAAGAGCCACACCGGCGCATCCATCCCCGGCATGGTAACCAAGGTAAATGTAAAGCCCGGCGACGAGGTTTCTGAGAACCAGGTTCTGGCTGTTATCGAGGCTATGAAGATGGAGACCAACGTAGTAGCCCGCATGAGCGGTATCATCGACGAAGTGCTGGTAAAAGAGGGCAGCAATGTAAAGGCTGGCGAGCTGCTCTTTACCATCCGCTGATTCAAATTATTCAATTTACTCTGCCGGAGAAGAATTCTCCGGCAGAGTTTTTTTGTAAAAATGAATTGTATCTTGCAGAAATATATGT
>CAZFXB010000182.1:0-4471 GCA_964522835.1 uncultured Oscillospiraceae bacterium | reverse complement strand
CCCAACTCCGACATGGCTCTGGAGCTGTTCACCATGAAGCGTTTTGCCACCTCCTACATGGACAACGACCGTCTCCTGCCCACCTTCACCGATGTAGCTATGAAGGCCGTTGAGCTTTGGACCATGGAAGACACCGAGTGTGCCCGCCAGCTGCCCCAGAAGCTCAGCAAGAAGACCGTCCTCACCACTGAGGAGACCGAGGAGCTGAAAGAATACGAGGCTGACCTGCTGACCTACGCCTCTGAGTACGCTCTGAAGTTCCTGGAAGGCGCCTGGGAGCTGAACGACGAGAACTGGGCTGAGTATGTTGAGACCATCGAATCCATGGGCCTTGACAACATTCTGACCGTATATCAGAACGCCTACGACGAGCTTCTGGCCGGAGAAAGATAACCCATTCCAATCCCCTCTACCGTGCCCGCTCCGGCGGGCACGGTTTTTCTGCCTATACCATCAGAAAGATGATCCCCAGGGCCACCAGCCCCAGTGCACCCAGCCCTCCGGCCACATAGTGCCAGAGGATTTTCCCCTTCTCCACATTTTCCCGAACATATCGATCTGCCACAGCGGTGGCCTCTTTTAATACCTCTGCCGGGGTCATATCCCCCACTGCATCCTCTCTAACCATAAAAATGGCCTCATCAAAATACCCCGTCTCCGGGCAGCGAACCACAACCACCCGCTTCGTTACACCTTTTACCATAAAATACACCTCCGAAAACCAGTATTGACCGGTTTCCGGAGGTTTTAAACTTATCTTTATATTTTTTCTGTGTCCACGGTGATGTCTCCGGGACAAATCTTTTCCCACGAAAAGTCCTGCACCAGTTCCTGTACCGAAACCTTCTCCCATTGGGGAATCAGACCGCACAGAAACGCCAGCAGTCCAATGATCTCCTGGGGGGTATACTTTTCCCGCAGGACGGAAAAATCCAGATCCCCGTCCCGTTTACTCAGCCGCCGCCCATCAGGTGCCAGCAGCATGGGCACGTGATAAAACGCCGGAGGCTCCTTCCCCAGCAGCCGATACAAATAAATCTGCATGGGGGTGGAGGTAAGCAGATCTCGGCCCCGCACCACCTCTGTAACACCGGCGGCAGCATCATCCACCACCACCGCCAGCTGATAAGCCGCCACGCCGTCTGCCCGACGGACAATGATATCTCCGTTTTCCCTTTGCAGGTTCATGGCCTGGGGCCCCTGGAGACCGTCCACAAAGGAAACCGTCTCCTCCGGCAGCATAAGCCGCCAGGCAGGTGCCTTGGTTTTCTGTCTGCGGGCTTCTTCCGTCAGATTTCGGCAGGTTCCCCCATAGATCACCCGGCCATCAGAGGCATGGGGCGCAGAGGCAGCGTGAAGCTCCCCCCGGGAACAGTAGCAGGGGTACACCAGACCCATATCCCGAAGGATTTCCAGTGCCTCATTGTAGACACTTTCCCGCCTGCTCTGGTTTTCACTTCTTCTGTCCCAGGTCAGTCCCAGCCACAGGAAGTCCTCCATGATCTTTTGGGCATATTCCTCCCGGCTCCGGGCCGGATCCAGATCCTCGATCCGGAGCACAATCTCTCCGCCCCTGCTTTTGGCTGAAAGCCAGGCCAGCATGGCAGAAAGAGCATTTCCCAGGTGCATTCTGCCGCTGGGAGAAGGTGCAAACCGTCCAAGCACCACCATAGATCGCCTCCTTTTTCTTGATTTTAGCATAGATCAAGGGGATAATCAACCGGTGTGGGCGCACCGGTCGTCTCCCTTGTACGGAGATAGGGCGTGTTGCAACCCATTTTGCAACACGCCCCGGCTTTGATTTTAAATTATGCACCTACATAATCGTCATAGGCCTGCTGATAGACCTCCAGGCAATCCTCGATGCCAAGACCCTTGCAGTTTTCTACGTAGGCACTCCAGGTCTCATCATTCAGAGGCTCAGAACCTACCACAAACTTGAGGCACTGTTCTGCTGCATAGGAGCAAACCGCCGTCAGCTGATTGCCGATGGAGTCAGCCTCCAAAGCACTGAGGGCCGCACCGTTGGGATAGGTATGCAGGGAAGATTTCCCGGTCAGATCACTGAACAGTTCGATGGCCTCCACCACCTCGTCGCTGTAGGCTGCCAGCTTGGCGGTATTGTCAGTCAGGGTCACCACACCGGACATGCTGTAGATGGCCACAGCGGTGTTGAAGTTCATGCCTTCAGGGTTGTTGAGGATCAGATCTGTATAGGAGATCGTACCATCCTCGCCCACAGTATAGGACACATCCTCGATACCGTAGTTGGCCAGTCTTGCCCCCTCCTGGGTATAGAACCAGTTGAAGAACTGAAGGGCCATTTCCGGCTCCAGGCAGGCGGTGGTGATGGAGATTCCATCGGTGTTAGCATAAACGATCTCGTCCATGAAGTCATACTCGCCGCTTTCCCCGGGGAAGTAGGTGGTAACGGGAATCACATAGGCCCCCTCTGCGTCGGTATAGCTCAGCACATCATTCATCGTATCGGCACGGCCACCCCAGGAAACCAGATCGCCGCTGGCGGCATAGCCCATGGTATCTCCCCGGCCCAGCTCGGAAACGTAGAACTCCTCATTGAAGATTCCGTCTGCGTAGAGCTGCGCTGCCAGCTCGAGATAGTCCCGATAGCCGTCAGAAACAGCACCGGAGTATACAGTTCCTTCATCCACATAGACAGCCAGATCATTGGTGTCACTGCGGAAGCTGAACAGGGCACTGCCAAAATGGGCCTCAGCACCGGACATACCGCCGCCGGGATCCGCAGGATAGGTATGGCTGCTGCCGTAGGCATCCTTCCACTGGTACAGCAGATCAATGTAGCCGTCGAAGGTATCGGGCCACTGGGCGCCGATGCCGTCCAGCAGATCACCACGGGCAAAGGCACCGCCATCGTTGATATAGGTATCAAAAAGGCTTACCATCATCAAATCTCTGCCGTCGGTACGGATGGAGTCCTTGGTGACCTGATTTGCGTTTTCGAGAGCCTGGTAGTAATCCGGTGCATTCTCCATAAGCATATCCGTAAGATCCAGGATCACATCATCAGACAGAGCCTGACCCAAGCCACCGGTGTAATATCTGCCGGCCTTCAGCACATCGGGCCAGTCTCCGGAGGCAATCATCAGGTTGAACTGCTCAGAAGCAGAGAAAAAGCTGACCTCATTGAACACATAGCGAACACCGGTCTTTTCCTCCACCAGATCCAGTGCCTGAAGGTCATTGTAGGAGTTGAGCCCGAAACTGCCAAAGGCATTGCTGTCAAAGTCAGTCCAGAACACCAGCTCCAGATCAGATCCCAAGGGATAGCTGATGGTGGGCAGCTCCAGCTCCGGCTCCTGGGGCTCTTCCACCAGGGAAGCCGCTTCCACAGAGGCAGGCTCCTCCACAGGTTCTTCCGCTGGAACCTCCGGTGCCTCCGCAGCCTGAGATGTCTGGGCCTCAGATGCCACTGCCTCAGACTGGGCCTCTGCACCGCAGCCAACAAAGAGCCCCAACAAAAGGCACATTGCCATCAGCAGGGCAAGCAGTTTTTTTGACATAGATATCGCTCCTTCTTTCATAAAGTAGCTTAATAGTAACCACTTCCCTTTTTCTTGTCAATCATTTTGATACCAAACTATTGAAATCGAACAAACACAGCAGAAATGGCGGTAGTCCCTTCAGAAAACCAGCCAAAATCTGCAACACTGGGCCCAAAAAACGCAACGCCTCGAAGTTCGGCTGCAAAAAGGGCCCAGCGCCCATGTACACCTGCCCCATTTGCTGATCCCGAAAAGAATCTTCGGCCATTTTTCGTCCCGGTTCTATGTTTTCTTTGTGCTCAGTGGTTGACATTTGGGCAATTTCCTGAGATAATAGAGGGTGGAAATACATAGTGGGCACGGGCCCGCCCGTGTTCCAAAAATACATAATAAAAGGAGTTCATAACCATGGAAATCAAAACCATCGCCGTCCTGGGTGCTGGCCAGATGGGTTCCGGCATCGCTCAGATCGCCGCTACCAACGGCTACAAGGTCATCATGCGTGACATCAAGCAGGAGTTCTGCGACAAGGGCTACAACACCATTAAGGCTGGCCTTGAGAAGCAGGTTGCTAAGGGCAAGACCACTCAGGAGGCTGCTGATGCCATCATGGCTAACATCACCACCTGCGTTGAGCTCGCTGATGTAGCTCCCGCTGACTTCGTCATCGAGGCTGTTCCCGAGATCATGAGCCTGAAGCAGGACACCTTCAAGCAGCTGGGCGAGATCTGCCGTGAGGACGCTATCCTCTGCACCAACACCTCCTCCATGTCCATCACCGAGATCACCAAGCTCTGCAAGAACCCCGAGCGTTGCATCGGTATGCACTTCTTCAGCCCCGTATACGCAATGAAGCTCATCGAGATCATCCGTTCCGACGTGACCTCCGATGCTACCGTTGAGGCTGTTAAGGCTGTTTCCACCCAGATGAAGAAGGTTCCCGTTGT
>CAZFXB010000181.1:0-4494 GCA_964522835.1 uncultured Oscillospiraceae bacterium | reverse complement strand
ATTCTCTCTTATCTACTTCTCTACTTCTGAAAGGATGATCCCTATGCGTTACACCTTCCAAGATTATCAGACCGCTGCCAAAGCCATTGAAGACCGGCTCCAGGGATTCACTCCGGAAATCGCCATGGTGCTGGGCTCCGGGTTGGGGGATATGGCAGAGCTTGCCGAAAACCCCATTGTGATCCCCTATGGAGAGATTCCCGGGTTTTCCGTCTCCACCGCCCCCGGCCACAAGGGCCAGCTGGTCTTTGGCACACTGGAGGGAAAGGCTGTGGCGGTGATGCAGGGGCGGCTTCATGCCTACGAGGGCTACTCCTTTGAGGAGGTCTGCTTCCCCCTGCGGGTGCTGTACCTGTTGGGCGCAAAAAAGCTGGTGATTACCAACGCCTCCGGCGGTGTGAATCTGGACTTTCAGGTGGGAGATATCTGCCTGATTACAGACCATATTAAGTTCTTTATGGATTCTCCCCTGCGGGGGCAGAATATTCCCGAATTTGGCCCCCGGTTCCCCGATGCCACCCATCTCTACACCCCCCGGCTTCAGGATGTGGCCCGTAAGGTGGCCCGGGAGCAGGCCCTTCCCCTGGTGGAGGGCGTGTATATGTACTTCCCCGGCCCCTCCTACGAGACCCCCGCAGAGATCCGGGCCATCCGTGCCCTGGGGGGAGATCTGGTGGGTATGAGTACGGTGCCGGAGGTGCTGGCCGCAGGCCACGCCGGTATGGAAGTACTGGGCTTTTCCCTGGTTTCCAACGCCGCCGCAGGCATTACCGGAGCGGCCCTCAGCGAGCAGGAGGTGCTGGATGCGGCTGCTGATGCCAAGGAGCGGTTCTCACGGCTGATCCGGGGCTGCGTCCGGGATATGTAAGCCCGGGACAATGCAAAAAAATGGGTCAGCATTTCGCTGACCAGTTTACATAATTACAAACACAGAAAGGACAACTATGGATACTTTATTCTCCAACATTACCGCAGTGACCATGATCGATAAGCTGCCGGTGATTCTGGGTGCCTATGTGGGCATCACCGATGGCAAGATCAGCTATATGGCGAAGGAGCCCCCCAAGGAGGCGGCAGACCGGGTCATTGATGGCCGGGGCATGGTGCTTATGCCGGGGCTTATCAACTGTCATGCCCACCTGTCCATGACCCCGCTTCGGGGCTATGGAGATGACCACGCCCTCAGTGACTGGCTGAACAACTACATCTTCCCCAAGGAAGATCTGTGGGACAGCCGGGCCATTCGGGCAGCTACCCTGTTGGGACTGGCAGAGTGCATCCGGTTTGGTACCATCTCCGTGTCGGATATGTACTATTTCTCCGACGATATCTGCCAGTGTATTGCGGAGTCCGGCATGAAGGGTAATATCTCCCGGTCTGTTACCGTGTTCGAGGATGATTACTGCTTTGATAAGCATGTCCCCTCTCAGGAGCTGGTAGCGCTGAAGGAAAAGTGGCACGGCTATGACAATGGCCGGATTCAGGTGGAGGCTTCCATCCACGCCGAGTACACCTCCTTCGACAAGGTGTGGCATGGCCTTGCAGAGTATGCCATCAACAGCGGCATTGGTATGCAGGTTCATGTCTCCGAAACCAAGTCCGAGCATGAGACCTGCCTTGAAAAGTATGGCATGACCCCTGCCCAGCTGCTGGACGTTTATCACGTCTGGGATACCCGGGCTGTGGCTGCCCACTGTGTGTATCTGGACGAGGAGGACATGGATCTGTTTGCCCGCCGGGGTGTTACCGCAGTTCACTGCCCCAACAGCAACCTGAAGCTGGCCTCCGGCATCGCCCCCGTGCGGAAGATGCTGGACAAGGGCATGAATGTGGCACTGGGTACCGACGGCGTTTCCTCCTCCAACAATACGGATATGTTTGAGGCGGTGAAGCTCGCTGCCCTCCTGTCCAACGGCTCTACCCTGGATCCGGTGTCCCTCACCGCCCAGGAGGCACTGAAGCTGGGTACGGTAAACGGTGCAAAGGCCCAGGGCCGGGAAAATGAGTGCGGTGTCATGGCCCCCGGTATGGATGCGGATCTGATTATGCTGAACTTTGCACAGCCCCATCTCATCCCCTGCCACAACCCCATTTCCAATCTGGTCTATGCTGCCTCCGGTCACGATGTTTGCATGACTATGGTGCGGGGCAAGATCCTCTATGAGAACGGCCAGTACACTACCATTGATCTCCAGAACGTTCTTCAGGAATTCCATGACTATGTGCTGCCCCTTATGTTTGGCAGTGACGGAAAGGAGCAGCCCCATGGCGAAGCATAACGCCTCCGGTGCAAAAAAACAGAATTTCCTTCAGGGTGCGGCCATTCTTACCTTTGGCACTCTGTTGGTGAAGCTGATCGGTGCCCTCTATAAGATCCCCATGAACCGGATCATTGGCACCGAGGGCTTCGGTCACTTCAATGTGGCCTACAGCATCTACAATGTGCTGTTGATGATTTCCTCCACGGGCCTTCCCATTGCGGTGTCCCGGATGATATCCGAGGCCAGTACGTTGGGGAACCGGCGGCAGGTACAGCAGATTTTCCGGGTCAGCCTTCGGCTGTTCCTGGTGATCGGCGTTGTGTGTACCGGAGCCATGCTGATTTTTGCCCCCCAGCTGGCAAATCTGATGCGAGATCCGGATGCAGTCTGGGCCATTGCGGCTCTGGCTCCCTCGGTGCTGTTTGTGTGTATTCTCTGTGCCTTCCGGGGCTACTTCCAGGGCCAGCAGTATATGACCCCCACTGCCATTTCCCAGGTCATTGAAGCCATTGGCAAGCTGGTGATTGGCCTGGGGGCTGTGGTGATTATCCTCCGCATGGGCTATGGTGTGGCTGAGGCCGCAGGTGGTGCCATTTTGGGTGTTACCATTGGTATTATCATTGCGGCGGTCTATCTGTTCTTCTCCTATCAGAAGCGGCACATCCGGCTGACCCCGGCAGATCAGGCCATGCCTGTGGAGTCTGCCCGGAATACGACCCGGCAGCTGCTGCAGCTGGCAATTCCCATTACCATCGGTTCGGCGGGACTTCAGATTTTCAACGCCATTGACACCATGATTATTCAGGGGCGGCTCCAGGATGCCATTGGCCTTACGGCCAAGGAGGCTACCGCCATGTTTGGCACCTATTCTGCCGCCCAGACCTTCTATATGCTGCCCTCTGCCCTGATTTCTCCTCTGGCCATCAGCATTATCCCCTCGGTGACGGAGGCCCTGACCCTGAATCGGTTTAAAAAAGCACGGGCCGCAGAGGAATCTGCTGTCCGCATGACTGCGCTGATCGGACTGCCCTGCGGTGCGGGCCTTGCGGTGCTGGCTGGGCCCATTCAGGAATTTGCCTACGGCTATGATGCCGAGACCCTCAGTGTGGCCGGCCCCATTCTGGCCCTTCTGGGCATTGCGGTGATTTTTAACTGTATGGTCACCGTTACCACCGCCATTCTCCAGGCCCATGGCAAGGTGAATGTGCCCATCTACACCACTCTGGCCGGTGGTATTGTCAATGTGGTGACGGACTATGTGCTGATCGGTGTGGGTGCCATCCACATTTACGGTGCAGCCATTGCCACCATTGCCTACTGTGCTGTGATTATGTTCCTGAATATTCTGGCTATGCACCGGAGCATGGAGCTGCCTCCTAGAATTCTGAAACAGTTTGTAAAGCCCATTGTGGCGACGGCCATTATGTCCGTTGGTGCCTACTTCACCTACGAAGGGGTCTACACCCTGCTTGCCTCCAACCTGCTGGCCACCTTTGGCTCGGTTGTGGTGGCTGTAGCAGCCTACGCCGTTATGGTCTACGTGCTGAAAATCGTCACCTGGGAGGATTGCCAGCTGCTGCCCAAATCGGAGCTGATTGCGAAAATTCTGAAAGTAAAGCCCACCGGAGAGGAAATTTGAGGCCTCTGGCAAAACAACCAAAGAAAACCTTGGAATTTCAGAAAAAATCTCTGGAAAAATTGACATACGGGCTTGCGAATATGACCAAAGTATGATAGATTTTATAGGCAAACTTTAATTATGACTTTCCCGTACTGTGGATGTGAAATTTCTGGCGGGCAAGGACATCAAAAATACAGCCCAAGAGGCAAGAAGGAGTAATAAAAATGAACAAAACGGAACTGATTGCAGCCGTTGCAGCCAAGATCGGTGCAACTCGTAAGGATACTGAGGTTATGGTCAACGCCATGCTGGAGACCATCGGTGATGAGCTGGCCGCTGGCGGCCGTGTGCAGCTGGTAGGCTTTGGCGCCTTCGAGACCAAGCATCGTGAGCCCCGGGTAGGCCGGAACCCCAAGACCAAGGAGCCTGTGGAGATCCCCGCTACCACCGTTCCCGTGTTCAAGGCTGGTAAGGCTCTGAAGGAAAAGATCGATCAGTAAGAAATATGCAAGGGCGTGTTGCAAAATGGATTGCAACACGCCCCTTTGTGTTATGCGCCTCTGGAGGGCAGCTTTACGGTGGCAGGGATCTCCTGGCCAATGTTGCCGTCGA
>CAZFXB010000180.1:0-4519 GCA_964522835.1 uncultured Oscillospiraceae bacterium | reverse complement strand
GCGATCTCGGTGGGGGTGATGCCGGTAACGATGCCGGTAACCTTATCTCCTGTATTCAAGGATTTGTCGTACTGCTCCAGCAGCTGGTCAAAGGACTCCTCCATGGTTTCAATTTTGATTTCGTCGCTCATGATGTTGTAAACCTCCTTAATTATCCACTGCGGTGTGGAAGCACCGGCAGTGATGCCAACAGATGATTTCCCGATGTAATCAGCCGCCGTTAAATCTGCACCACTGTCGATCAGACAGGTATCGCTGCAAATCTCCAAACATATCTCCTTGAGACGCTTTGTGTTAGAGCTGTTCCTGTCACCGATCACGATCATAGATTGACACCGCTGGGCTAATTGGGCTGCTTCATTTTGGCGTTTTTCTGTTGCACTACATATTGTATCAAATATTTCGCAATTTGTACATAGCTTTTTTATGATTTCCGTGCAATTTTTCCACAGTTTTTCAGTACTTGTGGTCTGGCTCACCATAATCAGGGGCAGATTCTGCCGATTCTGATCCTCCAGGAGCCAGTCCTCCAGCTCCTGTGCGTTTTCAAAGACCAGCGGCTCCTGACACCAGCCTGCAATGGCCACCACCTCCGGGTGGGATCGTACCCCGATGATGATACAGGTTCTGCCCCGTTCCTGGGCATCCGCCACAATATTGTGGATTCGTTTTACAAAGGGACAGGTGGCATCCTCGATGATGGCCCCCTTGGCTTCCAGTCCCTCATAAACCTGACGGGCAACGCCGTGGGAGCGAATTATAACCTTGGTTCCGGGAATAGCTTCGGAATAATGGCTGATCTCCCGAACGCCCATCTCCGCAAATCGTTCCACCACATGATGGTTGTGAATAATAGGGCCATAGGTGACGGTGGGTTCTCCGGAGTTGGCTGCCTCCTCTACCATGTTCACTGCCCGCTTCACGCCGGGGCAAAACCCGGCAGTCTTTGCAACCTCTACTCTCATTTTCCATCCCCCAGATCGTAAATCTTGTCCATAAGCTGGGCAGTAAACACCTCATAATCCTGTGATGTGGCCCGCTTCCCCTGGGGGATCATTTGATAGGGTTTCCCAATATACACTCTGTTGATCCGGAAGGGTCTTTTTTTCATAGGAATATAAACTGGCAGGACATTTACGCCGGTTCTGGTGGCCATCATGGCAGCGCCGGTTTTAGGCTCCCCCTCTTCCCGGCTTTTTACCCGGGTTCCCTCCGGAAACAGCACCACATACTCGCCCTGCTTCAGCATGGTAAGGGCATGTTTCACAGCGCCAATGTCGCTCTCGCCCCGCTTCACGCCAAAGGTTCCGATCAGCTTCAGCACTTTTCCCACAAGAAACACGTGCATCAGGGACTCCTTGGCCATGGCACAGACATTTCTCTTTCGTCCCAGCGCATGGGCCAGGAAAAAAGGATCCGCTGCAGAGGAATGGTTGGCACAGATCAATGCGCCGCCATCAGGAATATTCTCTCTTCCGTAAAACTTCATGGGATAGAAAATCCGCAGGAAGGGCCAGGTGAGACAGTAGAAAAATGCATACCACTTTTTTTCGCTCATAGTCCCAGCTTCTCCTTCATAAGGCCGATTACCGCATCCACAGATTCCTCCAGGCTCAGGTCAGAAGTATCCACCAGAACAGCATCCTTTGCCTGCTTCAGAGGTGCAATCTTTCTATGGGTATCTTCATAATCCCGCTTCTCCTGATCCTTCAAAACGGTTTCAAAATCGGCTTTCTGGCCCTTTGCCAGGTATTCTTCATACCGACGCTGAGCACGCTTTTCCGCAGAAGCGGTGAGATAGATTTTAAGAGACGCATGGGGCAAAACCACCGTACCAATATCCCGTCCATCCATGATAATATTATGCTTTTTCGCCAGGTTGCGCTGGAGGCTCAGAAGATAATCCCGGACACATTTCTGCTGGGCCACCTGGGATGCAACGGTGCTGATTTCCGGGGTACGGATCTCCCCGGTGATATCCTTGCCGTTGAGGATCATATGCTGACCATCCTCAAGAAACTGGATATCGATGTTCGCATCATCCAGCAGCATGGGCACATGATCGGTATCCTTTGGGCCGATGCCATGCATAGAGATGTGCCAAGCTACGGTGCGGTAAATGGCACCGGTATCTAGATAAACGAAATTGAGAGCCTTGGCTGCTGCCTTGGCAATGGTGCTCTTTCCTGCACCGGAGGGGCCATCAATGGCCACAGAGAGAAACTTTTCCATTTGGTCTCCCGCTTTCTATAAAGTAATTTAGACTGGGAAAATCCCAGTCTAAATATTATAGCATATTATTTTCAGAATTTCCACAGGAAGTTCCCGCCGCAAAGCCAGTTGACCAGGCGATCTGCAGATTGAAGCCCCCGGTATAAGCGTCCACATCCAGAATTTCCCCGGCGAAAAACAGCCCTGGAACCAATTTCGACTCCATGGTGGTGGGATTGACCTCAGAAACCTTAACACCTCCGTGGGTAATAATGGCTTCTTCCACAGGACGCTTCCCCGCTACCTGAAACCGAAGGTGCTTCATGGTGTCTAATATCTTCATCCGCTGCTCCTTGGTGATGCTGTTGACACTTTGGCCCGTGGGGATCTGGCATCGATCCAAAATCACCGGAATAAGCTGGGGTGGCAGAACGCCCCGCAGACCGTCGTAGATTTTATCGTTTTTCCGTTCTTCAAAATCCCGGAGCAGCCGGGCATCCAGCTTTTTTTCATCCAGAGCAGGCTTTAGATCCAGCTCCACAATGTACGGTCCATTCTTTTCATCCATGTGGGCGCTGGCACTCAGAATAATGGGGCCGGAAAGACCGTAATTCATAAATAAGGCTTCGCCAAAATCACGGTAGATGGGCTTTTTCTTCTTGCCCCACAGGGTAAGCCCCACATTTCTGAGACTGAGTCCCGCCATATTGCGGCACTCCCCTCCCAAAATCTCAAGGGGTACCAGACTGCCGCTGATGGAGGTCACGGTGTGGCCCAGTTTTTTGACCAGTTCATAGCCATCTCCCGTAGACCCGGTATTGGGATAGCTCATACCGCCGGTGGCAAGAATCACTTTTGAGCCATAGAAGCATTGATTCCCGGCAATAACACCCCGGATCTCTCCGTTTTCCGTCAAAAGCTCCGTTACCGTTCCCCGGATACGTTCCACGCCGGAGTCATCTACAGCACGGATCAAAGCATCTACAATATCTCCGGCCCGATCGGATACCGGAAACACCCGCTGTCCCCGCTCTGTCTTCAGCGGTACACCCAGAGACCGGAATTTCTCCATAGCCGCCTCGGGAGGAAAGGCCCAAAGGGAGGAATACAGAAACCTGGGGTTTGTAGGGATATTCTTCAGCACCTCCTCCGGGGTGCAGTCATTGGTTACATTGCATCGGCCTTTTCCGGTAATACTCAGCTTCCATCCCCAGCGGCCCATTTTTTCCAGAAGCAGCACACGCTTACCAAATTGAGCGGCGGTGGCCGCAGAGAACATTCCCGCAGCACCGCCGCCAACCACAATCACATCATACACCGGTGAAGTCTTCCACTTTTTCATAGACACCATATTCGTCCCAGATTTCCTCCAGATTTGCAAAGGTCTTTGCCATAGCTTCTTCTTTTCTGTAGCTGCATGCCACAATCAGCGCATTCACCACGCTGAGAGGTGCCACCAGCGAATCTACCAGAGAAACCATATCGCTCATAGCAATCAGCGTATGGGTGGCATTCTGGGCAATGGGTGCCGCCATAGAATCGGTCAGTGCGATCACCGTAGCCCCCCGATCCCGGGCGAACTTCATGGCCTTCACCGTCCGGCTGCTGTACCGGGGGAAGCTGATACCAATCACCACATCCTCTTTTCCAATGCGAACCATCTGTTCAAATGCCTCTGCATTGGAAGCTGTATGGATGTGCTTTACGTTGTCGAACATCAGGTTAAAGTAGAAGGACAAAAAGCTGGCAATGGCAGCAGAACTGCGAACACCCAGAATGTAGATGGTTCTGGCGTTTAGAATTGCCTCTACTGATGCCTGGAAATCAGCCCGGTTGATCTCATCCATTGTGGCACGAATTTTATCAATGTCCGCCTGGAGCACCATGGGCAGGATCTCCTGATTGCCAATCCGGTCGTTGGCAACCTCCAGTCGCTGCACAGAAGTAAGCTTATTCCGGATCATCTCCTGCAGGGCCTTCTGCATGGCAGGATAGCCGTCGTACCCCAGCTCCACAGCAAAACGAACCACCGTAGACTCACTCACGTTCACCGTCTTGCCCAGCTTACTGGCAGTCATAAATGCGGCCTTATCGTAGGATATAAGAATAAAATTTGCAATGAGCTTTTGGCCCTTAGAAAAACGGCTCATACCGTTTTGGATCAAGGTTAAGATATCACTTGTCATCGTTCCGCCTCCATAGATTCCGGCTGTTCCAAATGCCGGATACAATGAATCTATCATACTAAATCCAGCGGAATTTTGCAAGTTCTTTTTTGCAAGATTTCATACTTTTTATTCATCTACAG
>CAZFXB010000179.1:0-4532 GCA_964522835.1 uncultured Oscillospiraceae bacterium | reverse complement strand
GAAACGGTATCAAGCACCGCAACATCCGAGATTTTCTCCTTGCCGAGGAATGGAATTAAAAATATCCCTGCTACGAGCTAAATCGTGGCAGGGATGTTTTGCTATATGGGGTGTTTGTGTTTTCTTGCGGATCTTACGGTTACTCCTGCAAGATTTTCAAATATTTGTCCAGCCGTGCGTTGATATATCCGGCAAAGAGATTTTCCATTGCGGAAAGATTATGCTTCACATGATACTCATCAAAGGCATCGTAGTATTTGATCCGATCCGTGAACTTGATGTCAATAGGCGGATAGCCTGCCTTCATCAGTTCCAAATTTACAAGTAATCTGCCTGTTCTGCCGTTGCCGTCGATGAATGGGTGAATACCCTCAAATTCAATGTGAAAACGGGCAAGTTTGGTGACGATGTGTTCCGTGCTGCCCACAAAATCTTGCAAAAGCTGTTCTATTTTCGGCTCGATCAGATACGGCTGCAGCGGCTCGTGCTGTGCCCCCATGATGCGGACGGGCACTCTGCGGTATACACCTCGGTCGTCCTTCTTGTCTGCAAGGACGAGATAGTGAATATCCTTGATTACACGCTCGCTAATGGGGATATTCTTTGCTACCAGTTCTCGAACGTAGTCGAAAGCTTCTTTGTGTCCAACCGCTTCCATGTGGTCTTTCAACGGCTTGCGGTCAATGGTCAAGCCTCGGAGAACCAAATCGGTCTCACGCAAGGTTAGGGTGTTTCCCTCAATGGCATTGGAGTTGTAGGTGTATTCAACGATAAATTCCTCGTTCAGCCGTTCCACTTCGCCCTCGGTCAACGGTCTGCGACCATCAAGTTCTGTTTTCTTGCGGTCTATCTGTTCCAGAATGCTTTCCTTGGACTTGTATCGCCCGTCCATAGGCTTTTCCGCATCGGCAGGAATCTTCCACCCACGCCCCTCTTGAAACGCCCCCGGAATCTTCCCCTCGGCACAAAGCACACGTATTCTTCTATCGGAAATGCCCCACTTCTCAGCGGCTTGCTTTACGGTCATAAACATGGTTGATCCCTCCTTGCTACACCTATTATACCACATTATCGGAATAATATCAATGGTGTCGGAATAATATTTTGTGAATTATCGGTATAATAGCATAGTTTGGCTTCGCGGAACTATGCCCCTTATCAGAATAATATAAAGAATAATGGAGATATAATATTCTGTAGTTTTATTCGATGAATTGGCATGATAAAGCTTTAGAATGCAACATAACATTTGTATTGTATTCTAAAATTCAATTGAGTAAACGGTTGATTACATACCTAGAAACAACGCTAACTCCGTCAAGTTCTTCAATATGTTCTTTCAACAAATGTTGAAGTTCTGCAATGCTTGAAAAATTTTCTCCGATAACGGCAATAATCCGATCAATATCGCCATCATAAACACCCATGTCTTTGAGCATTTTCTTACTCGGTGATGTCAAGTAGTATAGAATCTCAATATTTATTAGCAATCGCTCGTGTAGAGTGTTTATCAACGAGTCATCTACGTTTTCACAACGCATAAAGTATCGAATCAAATCTACTTTGTTATAAAAATCGAATTCAATATAACTTGATTTGTAACGTATTGTTGTATTTATAACCTTAGATACATCCGCTTTGGGGTACGATTTCATAGTTGAATCAACAACTTCCCTTACGGATTGACGGTATTTATAAGTAAGCTGGTTTATGATAAATGTATTTAACTTAAAACTCCATTTCTTATCTTCTATAATTTCGTATAATATACGAACCAAGTCCAATTTGCTTTGATTTGGATTCCTCATTTGACGATATAAGATATCAAGAAGATTACTTTTAAGTTGTGTGTATTTATTTAGTAAATACTCAACTGTAGAAAAGCGGTGTTTACGAGCAATTTGAGTTTTATATTCATCATAGCTAATTCCGAGTCTTCTAAGTACATCAACAAATTCGGGATGTTGGGTATAATCTCCAAAATTGATGTCCATATCAACGCTTTTGCCTGTCAATTCAAATTCTATCGATTTTAATGCCTGGGACTTCTCATAGATTGGATCAGCAGGTGCCTTAATGTAGTGTGCTACGCCAAGGTAATGTTGGAACAAACGTCCTGTTCTGCCTACAAGATTGTAGAAGTCAAAGGCATCAAAGGTTTGATCGTGGGATCTGAACGGTTTGGTGATAATAATATTTTTAGCCGTTGTATTAACCCCTTCGAGCAAAGTAGAGGTGCAAATTAAGCGTGTATACGGAGATGTCGCATTATTAAAAAGTGCTAATTCCAGCATTCTGATTCCTTGCGGCAGTTGTCCGTGATGAATTAAAAAGCCTTTTTCTAACGCTTTAATTACAGACCACTGAGGATGAATTTCCTTTTTACCCCAAGCCACAAATTCATTAAGAACCGGATTAGTCTCCGCTTCTAGAGTACCATTGCAGATTGTCGTATTTTCAACAAATTTATCAATTTGGATAACTGTTGGAAAGTAAATTAGCGTATTATCGCTGGCTGGTATTTCATTTAGAATTTTATCAGTATGTATAACCCGTTCCGATTCGCTTAAAATTTCATGTGTTCTAATTTCATTAACAACAGGAGAATAGTTTGTTGCATAAAATGCAGGAACATCTTCCAAACGGTCTAGATTTTCCACACCGCTAATGAACGGTGCCAAAAGAACGTATTTTTTACTGCGTCTAACCATATTATAATAAGCAATATTCAATATTAGCACACGTTCATTGTTCATATCCTTTTGGAGTTTATAGACCTCATCAATGACAAGAAAATCAATCGATTCAAAGATTGCAACAGCATTTTCATCAATAACTCTATCGTGCGTTACGATAAAAATATTTTTCTTCGTGAGATCATATTGCTTTTCTGGGTCTATTGATAAATAAATGTTGTAGTCAGCGAACTTATTTTTATACTGCAGGATAATTTTCTGCTTGTATTCATCGATAAGAGCCAATGTTGGTACAACCATTACGACATTCTGTGGTTGCTTCCGACAAATATACTCAAAAACAACAAATGTTTTTCCAAAGCTCGTTGGTGCACTAAAAATCAGCCCTCTATTTGAATCAATAAGGCTTAGCACCTTCCTCTGTTCGGGATGTAATGAAATTCGTTCATCCAAAGCTGACATAGCAAACGAATTGTATATTAAAGAATCCAAAGAGTAGTTTTGGGAATACATAGTAAGTCCCAAAGAATATAAAGAAGAGGCATTATTTTGGGCATATTCCGTTTTATCAAGATGCTTATCCAATTCTCGAATGTATTCTTCTCTATAAATCTGAAGATCTTCAATTTTAGGAGAGCTTGCTTCTGTACTCATTACTCTTTCTCACCACTTTTCTCATTATTACATCCATCATCTTTGCCTTATCAATGATTGGCAACGAAATGAATAAGTATTTTGTGTCCAATCCGAAAAAGCTGTTCCGCTTTATTTGGGTGTTCATTTTTAGAAGGAAATCTGCTGGAGTGTTTCCTGTTTTTCCGTTTCCATGTGCAATAAATGCAGGAACACAAATCTGCGATATTGCTGCAGCTTTCACAAAATCCTCAAAAGAAATACATACTTCTGTGTATCTCTCAAACGCCGATTGAAACTCTTGCGATAGCCGGAAGACATCACTGTTTGATAATACAAGTTTGTACTCTTCCGATATTTGTGACTCATAATCGGCGAAAGAGCGATTGACTAATGTAATCGCATTGTCAATGGTTTTACAAACTTTCGATTCTCCAAAATATATTATACGTTCGACGGGATCAAAGAAAAGTGCATCAATTCCAAACACACTCATATTGCGATCTGTTGTACATCTGAACTTTGGAATAATACAACTTACATTAAAATAATGGGTTAACAAAACGTGGAATATGTATTCGCCCATCTTTCCGATTTTGTCCTTTTGGATAAGAGTTTCGCCATTCTTGTTTATGAAATTGTATTCATCACCAAGCGTATCCTTAATCTCATTGGAAACATTATCAAACGTTAATAGCTCCATTTCTGTGTTCAAAAATGTTTCCAATGTTGAATAAAGCTTTTTGTAATTCGCCAATGTTGGAGTGAAGGCTGTCGGAGATAGTGTATTAGCGTAATTTAATAGATTTGTCTCACTTAACACATAATCAGAAAGCCCATCCATGAAGCGGTCTGGATCAGAAAAGTTTATATATAAAAAGGAATTTGAGACATCGCTCTTGTAAACTGTGAATTGCTCAAACTTTTCCTCTAAAATCATTGCTTCATTCCTCCAATCACATTATACCGGTTAGTATTACAATTAAGTATTTACTCAATAGCGGATGTCTTTATGATGTTATATTTTCTAAATAGAGAGAATCCTTGTAGTATGTAAACATAGCAAAGGATATAATCTTGCCATAGCTTCTAAACACCCGAATATGACGAGTTCATTTAAGTATATTACATTTTAGGTACGAGCGTCTTATAATCAATAGTGCTTTTACCTATATCCCATTTACCAACCTGCATCTTCTTAAT
>CAZFXB010000178.1:0-4534 GCA_964522835.1 uncultured Oscillospiraceae bacterium | reverse complement strand
TGGTCTTTTCCTACGCCGGTATGATCCGTTTCAGGTTCACGGGTCAGCACCCCCTTTGGTGCAATCTCAGCCGGATGGGTCCGGCACCCCGAAGACATCGATATTCACTTTGCGACAGGGCTATTGTAGCGGATGTGGCGGAGGATGTCAATAGGAATTTGTGTAGTTATGCACTGGCGAGGCAGGTAAGAGGTAAAAGTGAAATGTGAAGAAGCGTCCCTGATCTACACTGGTGCAGGAGCACCCTTGCCTCGCCCCCACGGGGAGAGGTGGCACGGCATAAGCCGTGACGGAGAGGGGCAAGGCAAGTAAGAAATAAGAGTGAAAAGTGAAGAAGTAGCAGAATGAAAAATCGGTACGGTTTCGCCTAAATCTGTAGATATTGCAGCTGCATTCTGCCCCCTCTCAGTCAGCTTCGCTGACAGCTCTCCCCCAAGGGCGAGCCGTACCTCCTACGAATTCGCCGGAGATTTTCTGTAATTGCAGCCCTGTTCTGCCGGCCGGTTGAGGGCAACCGGCCCTACGGACACGCAGGAGCTGCCTACGTGATTGTAGGGCGGCTTGCCCTCAAGCCGCCGTTGGTAGGCAGTGCTTAAAACGCACACGTCATTGCGAACCAGTGACCGAGTCTACTACAGTGACAATCCGCATTCCCCTGGTACACGGTCATTAAACCCCAACTTGTACAAAGGGTATTACGGATTGCCACACCCAGGTGTGCGCACTGGGTTCGCAATGACGTGTGCGGTTTTTGTGCTCCGGCCTTATAGTTTTGCCGCCGCTGCAAAGGTGCAGCGGCGGCAGGTATCAATAGGGAGGACTGTTATTTCTTCTTTTTCTTCACCACGACCACAGCCACAGCCACAGCGGCAATGATGACAATCACAACAATGACGATCACTGCGGTGTTGGAGCTTTCAGCGGGCTCCTCTACAGGTGCCTCGGCGGGAGCCTCGGAAACAGGGGTCTCCTCCACGGGATCGGGAGTTTCCACAACGGATTCCTCGGCGGGCTCCTCTACGACCTCGGGCTCCTCCTCGGGAATCTCGGGCCACGCATCCACACCGGGGCCCTCCAGGGTCACATTGCCGTAGGTGCCGGCAACCACGGTGGTGGTGGAGTCAAAGGTGATGGTAACCGGCTCGTCGGCGGTAATGTTCTCCACGTTGTAGATCTCCAGGTTTGCAACCTTGGTGTCTCCGGTGACCTTCCAGGAGGACTTGTGGTCGAAGGACAGGTTGCAGATGCCGGTGATCTCCTCTTCGTCGCCGTAGAGAATGGTGCCTTCCCAATCGGAGTTCTCGAAGGAAAGGGTTGCGGAGTTGGCACCGGTGCCGATATCCGGGCTGCCGGTGGACTGGGAATATGCGCCGATGAACATATCACCGATCATTTCGGTGGTCTCGCTGGAGACACCGGTGAGATCCCAGGGGGTTTCTGCGTTGTTGTTCTTGAAGTTGACGGTGGCAGAGCCTGCACCCTCTACGGACAGAATCAGGTTGTCAGCAGGAATCTGGCCTGCCTCCAGCTTGCTTTCGTCGCCGTAGTCGGCGTAGTTCTGGTTAATCATTAGAGAGGACTCTACGTAAACGGGGGTAGAGGAGTTCTCTACATAGATGACTGCGAACTTGTTGCCGCCGGAGTAGCCGGGGGTCTTGGACTTGTCGGTGAACCACCAATTCAGGCTGTCCTCGTAGAACTTGGGGGTGTTGGCCTTGTCGATGAACATGTTGAGCTCTCCGTAGCCGGTGGTGATGTTATCCACATCCAGCTCGCCGGAGTCCATCTTGGCCTGCATGGTCTCGGGATCGGCCACATCGTAGGCACCCTTCATTTCCTCAGCGTCAAAGGAGGCTGCCACACGGGAGTTGGTTACGTAGATGCCGGTTTCCTCGGCCTCAGCGTTGCCGCCTGCCCGGCACTTGATGCCCATAACGCCGTTGATGTCACAGTTGTATGCATAGATATAGCCGCCGGAAGCGGAGCACAGACCTGCATCCAGATAGGAAGTCAGGGTGGAGTTGTAGCAGTAAACCCAGCTCTCGTTGGAACCGATGGAGTAGACACCGGCGCACCGGAGGCCGAAGGTCTTGGTGACCACATTGTTTGCCACGATGACACCGCCGCCGGAGTCGGTGGCCAGAGCAGTACCGGCCTCGTCACCGGTAACCACTACGGTTACGTTGTCGTCGTGATCCTCGTACACGCCCTCCATGTCGCCGTCCTTGTTCCGGGCCATGGTGCCAAGGGCACTGTCGGGACGGGTGGTGGCGGTCAGGGTGGCAGCATCCCGATTGATGGAGCCGTCCTCAGCCACCAGATTGGTACCCTCGGTGTTCAGGTAAATCTGTCCGCCGGTGGAAACGTAGGGGCCGTGGCCGCCGGAGGAGCAGGAGAAGATGTTGCCGCCCTCGATGTAGATGACACCGGAGCCGGTGGCATAGATGGAGTTGACAGTACCCAGGATCTGGGGATTGTACATGGTGAGGGCAGAGGTTGCCTTGTTCAGAATGTTGGTTGCGGGGGTGGTTGCATCGCCGCCGTCCACATGGATGGCAGAGCCCAGACCGAAGAAGTTGCCTGCCTCAGAGGGGCCCTTGCTGGCGGTGTAGCAATGAGATTCAAAGTCGGAAACCGTCAGGTCGCCGCCTGCCTGAACGAAGATAGAGGCAGTGTTGGTGTTGTCGTTGGTAACGGTGTTGTCAAGGTCAATGTCCTCAACTGCGATTTCCTTGTAGAGATAGGTGCAGTACAGGCTTACCACGCCCCGGGCGGGGCCGTTGGTGACATTTTCGTAGTAGTTGTATACACGAACCAGATCGTAATCCTTGCCGTAAACCAGCTTGTCGGCATCATAAACCCCGTTGATGGCCTCGGCCAGGGACAGGTACTCCGGTTCCTCTGTGACCTGGTAGGCTTTCACCATTTCGTAAACCTTTCCGTCGGCGGCATAGTATGCGCCGGTGGAAATGCCCATGGAGTTGTTGTACTTGGCAGTGGAGCCGGTGTTGACACCCAGGTATTCGCCCACATTTTCGGGCAGCTCCACACCGTTGGCTACGGCCTTCTTGTTGACCTCGGGAGCGTCATACTGGAAGGTTTCGGTCATCTCCGCAGGATCACGGGAATCCTGGGGATCTGCCTCGAAGGTAACTTCCACGGAAGCGGAAGCTGTGGTAAAGGTGTAGTCAAGGTCATACTCGTTCTTGCCCTTGGCCTCTGCGATCTCCTGACCGTCTACGGTGAGGGATGCGATCTTGAACTGATAGTCAGAGACAACGTGGAAGGTGATGCTGTGCTTGCCGTCCAGCATACCGGAGGGCAGATGATAGGTGCCGTTGGGCTGGATATAGCCCTCTTCGCCGCCGGTAACGGTGAATTCCTTGCTGCCGTCGGCATCATAGGTCACAAAATCACGGGTTGCATCTGTGCTTGCATAGGTCTCAGCAGCGGAACCGGCCTCGCCGTAGAAGGCACCGGGGCAGCTCAGGAAGGATGCAGGCTCAGAGCTGATGGAGGTGACAGTGGCGGGAATGACCCAGCCGCTGGTGGAGTTGTAGTCGTAGATCATACGGGGGCTCAGGGTGGTGACGCCCTCCGGGATCAGGAAATAAACATCCTGATTCTTGTTGTTGGAGGAGATGTTCTGGACACCGTTGCCCACAGTGGTGACCTCGTAGCCGCCCAGGGTGGCAGGGATCATAACCACGTTGCCGGATTTCTCCTCGCCGTTGCCCCAAAGCACGGTGGCCTTCGGGGTGGAGCCAGCCATAATCATGGCCATAAAGGCGTCCAGCTCCTCCTGGGAGACATCGCCGCCGCCGCCGCCAGCGCCAGGGTCGCCGCCCATGCCACCGCCGGGGCCGCCGGGGCCGCCGCCCATACCGCCGCCCATGCCCATTTCGCCGGCAGCGACTTCATAGACCCAGTTGCCCTCGGTCTGGTTGCCCGAGGGAACCTCTTCTGTTTCAGCGGCTGCTTCCGGGGCCGGATCATCAGCCAGGACAGGGATGCAGAACATACTCAGCATCATTGCCGCCAGAAGAAGCAACGCCAAAAGTCGATTTTTGGATAACATATTTCTTCCTCCTTATTCAAGTGACGCTTCTTGCTTAGACTCCGAAGCGTTTCCTGTGGCAAATATACCAGCAGTGAAAGTGTTTTTCAATCCGTCATACGAAAATCAACCAAATAAGCAACAACATGAACATTTTGGGCCGTCCGGCGGCGGGATGGCCCGGAGCGGCGGACGGTTTTCCCCAGCAGCAGGACATTTGTCACCCTGTCTAAATATTCAGGAATCCTGGCCCCAGATTCTTTCGGGGGAAACTGTATTTCTCCTTGAGGTTTCAATGTTTTTTTGCTATAATGTAAGGAAAAATAGTAATTGGATGTGTATCGAAGTTGAAATACGGCACTTGGAACGTTCCATCCCTGGATCGGGGGCAGGTATCCTGCCTGACTCGGGCGGGGATCAATCCCTTAGCTGCCGCCGTATTGGTTTCCCGTGGATATGACACCCCCGAGAAAGCGG
>CAZFXB010000177.1:0-4572 GCA_964522835.1 uncultured Oscillospiraceae bacterium | reverse complement strand
GGCTGAGCCCCAAGGACTTCATCGTGGCCTCCACCGGCGTAATTGGACAGACCATCAACGTGGAGGTCATTGAAAATGCCGCCCCCACACTGGCATCCCTCCTTTCCCGTGAGGGTTCCATGGAGGCTGCCCGGGCCATTATGACCACCGACACCCGTCCCAAGGAGATTGCCGTGTCCTTTGAGATCGATGGCAAGGAGGTCCACTTAGGCGGTATTGCCAAGGGCTCCGGCATGATTCACCCCAATATGGGCACCATGCTCTGCTTCCTGACCACGGACTGTGCCATCTCTTCGGATGTGCTGCAAAACGCCCTTCAGGATGTGACAAAGGTGACCTTTAACCGGGTCTCCGTGGATGGCGACACCTCCACCAATGATATGTGCTGCATTCTGGCCTCCGGACAGGCCGAAAACCAGCTTATCGACTGGAAGAGCGAGGACTACCAGGTATTCCTGGAGGCCCTCCAGTTTGTCTGCACCGAGCTGGCAAAGAAAATCGCCGGAGACGGCGAGGGTGCCACCAAGCTGGTAAGCTGCACTGTGTCCGGCTCCCGCAGTGAAGAGGCTGCCGAGCGGCTGGCCATGGAGGTGATCCGCTCCTCTCTGGTGAAGGCCGCCATGTTTGGTGCCGATGCCAACTGGGGCCGAGTGCTCTGTGCCATGGGCTATTCCAAGGCTCCCTTCCGTCCCGAGTACGTGGATGTGGCATTCTCCTCCAAAGCAGGCATGGTAGCCGTCTGCAAATCCGGCGAGGGCCTCACCTTTGACGAAACCTTAGCCAAGAATGTACTCTCCCAGCCCGAGGTAGAGATTCTGGTCAATGTAAACGAGGGCACCCACACTGTCACCGCATGGGGCTGTGACCTCACCTATGATTACGTGAAAATCAACGGCGATTATCGGACGTAATAAAAAATTATCCTCACCGAAAGTTGGTAATACCCATGAGCATTTCCCTGATGGAACGGGCTAAAATCTTAAACGAGGCCCTTCCCCACATTCAAAGATTCAGCGGCAAAACCGTGGTCATTAAATATGGCGGCAACGCCATGATTAGCGAAAATCTCCGCAGAGCCGTTATTTCCGACATTGTACTGCTCCACCAGGTAGGTATCCGGGTGGTGGTGGTTCACGGCGGCGGCCCGGAGATCTCTGACATGTTGAAAAAGATCGGCAAGGAGGGGGTTTTTGTAAATGGCCTCCGCTACACCGACGAGGAGACCATGGACATTGTGCAGCAGGTGCTCTGCGGCAAGGTCTCCAAGGATTTGGTCTCTCTGGTCAACGAGTTTGGCGGCAAAGCCATCGGCATCTCCGGCATGGACAGCCGTCTCATTGAGGCCGTCCGCCGCACCGATGCTGACTACGGCTTCGTCGGAAATATCACTTCTGTGAATCCCCAGCCCATCTATGACCTTTTGAAGGACGACTATATCCCCATTATCTCCACCGTGGCCGCCGGTGGAGACGGCGCCAAGTGCTACAACATCAACGCCGACACCGCCGCCGCCCAGGTTGCCGCCGCCCTGAAAGCTGAAAAGCTGATTATTCTCACAGATGTGCTGGGCCTGATGCGGGATGTCCACGATCCGGACAGCCTGATCTCCAAGTGCTCTGTGGACGAAGTGCCCGGGCTGGTGGAGGAGGGAATCATCCAGGGCGGCATGATCCCCAAGCTGCAGTGCTGTGTGGACGCAGTTCGCCAGGGCGTAAACCGGGCCCACATTCTGGACGGCCGGATTGAACACTCCGTCCTCATCGAGCTGCTGACCGTGGCCGGTGTAGGCACCATGATTTACTGACTTCCCCGAAAGGATGATCCCTTATGACAAGCAATGAAATGATAAATTTGGACAAGGGCTGCGTCATGCAGACCTACGGCCGTTTCCCCGTAGCCATTGACCACGGCGAAGGGGCCACCCTCTACTCCCCCGAGGGAAAAGCCTACATCGATTTTGCCTCCGGCATCGGTGTAAACTGCCTGGGCTATGGCAATCAGAGCTGGCTGAACGCCATAACAGAGCAGGCCGGAAAGCTGGCTCATCTCTCCAATCTCTATTATTCTGAGCCCTATATTCGCCTTGCCCAGCAGCTTACAGAGCGGACAGGCATGAAACGGGCCTTCTTTGCCAATGGAGGCGGCGAGGCCAACGAGGGCATGATTAAGCTGTGCCGGAAATACTCCTATGACAAGTACGGTCAGGGCCGAAGCACCATCATCACCCTGAAGGACTCCTTCCACGGCCGCACCATCACCACCCTGAAGGCCACAGGCCAGGAGGTGTTCCACCAGTATTTCTTCCCCTTTACCGAAGGATTCCAGTATGCCACAGCCAATGATCTTTCCTCTGTAAAGGCCCTGGATGACGGAACGGTTTGTGCCGTCATGGTGGAGCTGGTACAGGGCGAAGGCGGGGTGCTGCCCCTTTCCCAGGAGTTTGTTACCGGCCTTGCAGCGCTGTGTCAGGAGAAGGACTGGCTTCTGGCGGTGGACGAGGTGCAGACCGGCGTAGGCCGGACCGGTTCTCTGTTCTGCTTCCAGCAGTATAGCATTCTCCCGGATGTGATGAGCTTCGCCAAGGGCATCGGCGGCGGACTGCCTCTGGCCGGTATTCTGGCTGGGGAGAAAACAGAGCTTGTGCTGACCCCCGGCACCCATGCCACCACCTTTGGCGGCAACCCCATCTGCTGCGCCGGAGCCCTTTCCGTGCTGGAGCAGCTCACCGATGAGGTGCTATCAGATGTAACGGCCAAGGGTGCCTATCTCAAGACCGAAATCGAAAAGCTCCCCCAGGTGGACTCCGTCCGTGGTATGGGCCTGATGCTGGGCGTTTCCCTGAAAGAGGGCATAAACCACAGCCAGAAGGTGCAGGAAATGCTGGATGAGGGTCTCATGTGCCTGACTGCCGGCCACGGCACCATCCGGCTGCTGCCTCCCCTCACCATCTCTCAGGAGGAAATGGACAAGGGCCTTGCTGTTATGGCGAAGGTTTTGGGTGAATAAGGGTAAAAGTATCCATAGAATATACACGATATTCACTGCATTTTCGCAAATATGCATGAATATTTAAAAAATCCACGAATATGCTTGCATTATTCAAAACATGGTGCTATAATCTTGTCATCAATTAAATCGAAACAGCAAACAACATTTTGAAGGGATGATTTATTATGAAAAAGTTTATCGCACTGCTTCTTGCCGCCGCTATGTGTCTGGGCCTTGTGGCCTGTGGCTCTTCCGCTTCTTCCGCTGAAGCCTCTGCTCCCGCCGAGGCCGGCAGCACCGCCGCTCAGGCTTCTGCCCCCGCCGAGGAGGATACAGCTGCTTCCACCAGTCTGACCGTTACCGAAGGCACTCTGACCATGGCCACCAACGCCTACTTCCCCCCCTATGAGTACTACGAGGGCGATGAGATCGTAGGCATCGACGCCGAGATCGCTGCTGCTGTCGCTGAGAAGCTGGGCCTCCAGCTGGTCATCGAGGACATGGAGTTCGACTCCATCATCACCGCCGTTGAGACCGGCAAAGCCGACATGGGTCTGGCTGGCATGACCGTTACCGAGGATCGTCTCAAGAACGTAAACTTCTCCGACACCTACGCCACCGGCATTCAGTCCGTCATCGTAAAAGAGGACAGCGATATTGCTTCCCTGGATGATCTGGCCGGAAAGATGATCGGTGTTCAGCTGGGCACCACCGGTGACATCTACGCCTCCGGCGACTATGGCGAAGATCATGTAGACAAGTACAACAAGGGAAATGACGCTGTTATGGCTCTGCTCTCCGGCAAGGTTGACGCTGTCATCATTGACAACGAGCCCGCTAAGAGCTATGTGGCTGCCAACGAGGGTCTCAAGATTCTGGACACCGAGTACGCCATTGAGGACTACGCCGCTGCCATCAACAAGGACAACACCGCTCTGCTGGATGCCATCAACGGCGCCCTGAAGGAGCTCACCGAGGACGGCACCCTGGCTTCCATCGTGTCCAAGTACATCCCCGCCGAGTAAAAAAACTGAAAAATGCAGGGGCAGCTCATCTGCCCCTGTGTTTTGCGTATAGAAAGGAGCCGATTTCCCCTCCATGAATGGTCTGAAAGAAAAATTCATACAAGATTTCATTGAAAAAGACCGCTGGCGTTTTATTACCGACGGTCTCGTGGTGACTTTAGAGGTCACCATTCTGGCCCTGATTATCGGCACGATTATCGGTATGATCCTGGCCATCATCCGCTGTGCCCATGACCAGCAGGATCCCCAGGAGCTCAAGGGCATTCGTCATCTGCCTCTGAAGCTGGCCAATCTGCTGGCAAGGCTGTACATCACCGTGATCCGGGGTACCCCCGCACTGGTACAGCTGCTCATTATGTATTTTATCATCATGGTCTCCTGCCGCAGCAAGGTCACCGTAGCCGTTCTTACCTTCGGCATCAACTCCGGCGCCTACGTGGCAGAGATCTTCCGTGGCGGCATCATGGCCGTAGACAAGGGCCAGATGGAGGCAGGCCGGAGCCTGGGCCTGGGCTATGTGGCCACCATGAAGGACATTATCCTGCCCCAGGCCTTCAAG
>CAZFXB010000176.1:0-4582 GCA_964522835.1 uncultured Oscillospiraceae bacterium | reverse complement strand
TCATCATAACACAAAGAAATACCTCTGTCTACTCATTTCAGGCTTTTTTCCCAATAATGGCGTATGTACCGATGGCGGTGCAGGCCACTTTGCCGCTGCTGGGCACCACTGCTTCACAGTAGGCGGTGGCGTTCCGCTTGCCCAGGGAGGTAAGCCGTGCCCGAATCTCCACATACTCCTCCATGGGCACAGGCCGTAGATAGTTGGTGGTCATGGAGACGGTGGGAGGAATGGTCTCCCGTGAGAAGGCGTAAACCACCATAGACATAACCAGATCCATCATCGTATTCACCATACCGCCGTGAAGCGTACCCAGTCCGTTCACCATCCAGCGCTCCAACGGATACCGGATGACGATCTCCTTGGCTCCATCGTCACAGGAGACGAATTCCCCCTTGAGTCTGCCGTTTAGGGTGTGCGCCATATCTTCGTTGATAAACCGAAGCTCCTGCTTCAGCCACTGTTCCGTTTTTACCATTGTATCCATGTTCTCATTTCTCCTTTTCAAAGGTATTTGCCACGTCACTCAGCAGCTGCCGGATGGGCAGATGCTGGGGGCAGATTATTTCGCACTTTCCACAGCGGATACAGTCCGAAGCCTTGCCTCTGCCCTGGGTATAGGTCTCGTAATAGAAGCTGCTGCCCCAATCCTGGTATTTCACCATGGTGTTATAGCAGGAAAACAGATCCGGAATGGCGATCTCCTTGGGACATCCCGCCGTGCAGTACCGACAGGCGGTACAGGATATGGTGTTGGAGGCCCGGATGATCTGGCGTACCTGTTCAATGGCTTTCCTTTCCCTTTCATCCAGGGGCCGCAAATCCATAAAGGTTCCAAGATTATCTGCCATCTGGGCCTCATCGCTCATCCCGGAGAGCACCATGCGCACATTGGGGAATCCGGCCGCATAGCGGAGGGCGTAGCTGGCCGCAGAGCCCCCGCCCAACGCCTCCAGCACCTGTTTCCCCTCCAAGGGCAGATCACTGAGGGCTCCGCCTCGAACCGGCTCCATAACCAGCACCGGCTTTTTAAACCGCTGGCAAACCTCATAGACATTCCCCGCCTCAATGCCCGGATCATCATAATCCAGATAGTTGAGCTGGATCTGCACCACCTCAATATCCGGCCAGTCTGTCAGAATTCTTTCCAGCACCGCTGGCTTATCATGGAAGGAAATACCCCAATGGCGGATCTTCCCCTCCCGCTTCAGCTGCCGCACCGTTTCATAGGCATTGCAGGAAAGAAATTTCTCGTAGACCTCCTTGGACTGAGAATGCATCAGGTACAGATCAAAATAATCAACACCGCAAGCCTCCAGCTGCTTGTCCAAAAAGGGGCGAATCTCCCTCTCTGAAGCAAACTGGCTGCCCGACAGCTTATCCACCAGAAAAAACTTATCTCTATCGTACCGCTTCACCAGCCCCTCCCGCAGGGCCGTCTCACTTTGGCCGCCCAGATACACATGGGCCGTATCAAAATAGCAGAAGCCGGCCTCCATATATTTGTCCACCATCCGGTTAAACTGGAGCTGATCCACCTGGCCCTCCGGCCCACCGATCATAGGCAAGCGCATACAGCCAAAGCCCAATTTTTTCATCTGAATTCCCCCAAGAATGCGTTTTTTCTTATTATACCACAGCCCCCTTCCGGTTTCTATCCCGGTTTTTTCATATTCTCCCGCCCCTGGACATACCCTCCATCAGGAGGGATTACAATGTATCTGACCATATCCATGAAAAAAATCATGGGATTTGCCGCCATTCTTTTGTGTGTGCTGATCCCCACAGTGCTTGTCTTAGAGGCTCGACAGACACCGGTGCTGGAAACAGGGGCCTGGGGCCTCAGCTTTCAGCAAAAAAACAAGCCTCCCGTAGCAGATGTATCCGCAGAGGAGATCGGAGCCTACGATGCCAAATACATTGGAAATACAGAGGAAAACACGGTCTACCTCACCTTCGACTGCGGCTACGAAGCAGGGTATACGGAAACCATCTTAGATATTTTAAAGGCTCACAATGCTCCAGCGGCCTTTTTTGTGGTGGGTAATTTTGTGGAATCACAGCCGGATTTGATCTGCCGCATGGCCCAGGAGGGCCACATTGTGGGAAATCATACATGGAATCATCCTGACATGTCAGCGATTTCGGACATATCCGCTTTTCAGGAGCAGCTGCAAAAGGTATCCGCTGCCTACAAAGCCTGTACCGGCGCAGATATGCCGAAATATTACCGCCCACCCCAGGGGGTATACAGTCAGGAAAACCTGAAAATGGCCCAGGAGCTGGGGTATAAAACTGTTTTCTGGTCTCTGGCCTACGTAGACTGGAAGCAGGATGACCAGCCCACGGAGGACTACGCACTGGAAAAGCTGACGGAACGGATCCATGACGGCGCTGTGGTGCTGCTGCACAACACCTCCAGCACCAACTGCCAGGTGCTGGATCAGGTTCTGACCCGTTGGGAGGAAATGGGTTATCAATTTGGCACACTGGACGAATTGTTTGCTGGTTGACATTTGAAACATTCAGAAGTAAAATAAGTAGGAAAAAATACGAAAAAAGGGGGACAAAGCATGAAAAAAGAGAAGATTTCAAACTCTGTCATCGCCCGTCTCCCCAAATACTACAGCTGCGTGGAGGAGCTGTATCTGACCAACTGTATTCGGGTCTCCTCCTCCACTCTGTCCCAGCGACTGGGCTTCACCGCCTCCCAGATTCGGCAGGATTTTTCCTGCTTCGGTGAATTCGGCCAACAGGGTTATGGGTACAACGTGAAGAAGCTCCGGTATGAGATTCGTGAAATTCTGGGGCTCAACAGCCGGAACACCGCCATTCTGGTGGGCTGCGGCAATCTGGGCACAGCCCTGCTGCACAACTTCGACTTTGAATCCCGGGGCTTCTACCTTCTGGCCGCCTTCGATGCAGCCCCTGACAAGGTCAATACCCGTATGGGCCCCGTCCGGGTGCTGGATGCCTGCACCCTGCCCCGGTTTATGGAGGCAGAAAAGCCCTGTATGGCAGTTCTAACCGTACCAAAGGACATTGCCCAAAAGGTGGCCGACCATCTCATTGCGTTGGGCATTGAAGCCATTTGGAATTTTACCGGTACCAATTTGGACACCGGAGATTCTGATGTATTGGTGGAGCAGGTGGACTTCTCCAGCAGCCTTCTCACCCTGAGCTACCGCCTTGGGCAGAAAAAAGGCACCTCAGAGCCGTAACCATTTTTCCACTCGGGAATAAGATAAATTAGCAAGGCGATACGCCAAGCAAATCTTTTTTCGGAGGGAATTTATATGTGTAACAACAACAATGGTTTCGGCGGCTGCTGGTGGATCATCATCCTTATTCTCCTGTTCTGCTGCTGCGGCGGCAATTCCCAGGGCTGCGGCAATAACAGCTGTGGCTGCGGCTGCGACAACGGCTGCGGTTGCTAAATTGTAAGTAAACAAACGAAAGCCCCCGGAAGGGGGCTAATTTTCTGTGGAGGGATACCAATGAAACTGACTGTACTGACGGAAAATACCGCCTGCTCCCCAGCCTTTCAGACGGTTCACGGTCTGAGCTTGTATTTGGAGACCAGGAAGCATCGTATTTTGATGGATGTGGGCCCCGGAGAAGAGTTTCTCCACAACGGTGGCCGCCTTGGGATTGATCTTTCCCAGGTGGATCTGTGCGCCATTTCTCACGGCCACAATGACCACGGCGGAGGCTTGGAGGCATTTCTTCGAGAGAACCACACCGCCCCCATCTACCTCAGCTCCACCGCCTTCGGAGACTGCTATGCCGGAACCAAATATATCGGCCTGAATAAAGCCCTGGCTTCCCATCCTCAGCTTCACTTTGTAGAGGATGTGCTCCATCTGGATGACCAGGTGACCCTGCTCACCCGGATCCCCGGGGACACCCTGCTGCCCAAGGCAAACGCCAACCTGAACGGCCCCAACGGGCCCGATGATTTCCAGCACGAAATGGTCATGCTGGTGGAGGAGGATGGAACGCTCCTGCTGCTGGGAGGCTGCGCCCACCGTGGCATCGTCAATATTTTGGAGTATGCAAAATCAGTGGCCGGCCGCTATCCGGATGCGGTGGTAGCCGGATTCCATCTGGCCGCCGGGGGCCGGGGGGATTGCCTGGCCGATGATAACTATCTGGACGAGCTGTCTGCCCGTTTGATGGCCACCGGTGCTTATTTCTTCTCCTGCCATTGCACCGGTCTTGAGGCACTTTTAAAGCTCCAGCCCCGGATGCCCGGGCACCTTGTCCAGCTGTCTACCGGAATGGGTGTTGAATTTTGAAAAAGGATTGGCCGGGATCCGGCCAACCCTTTTTTGTCTCATTGCAGATCATACATTCAAAAGTCCCAGCGCCTGCGCCAGCAGCAGAAGCAGCATAACAGGGGTCACAAACTTTACCATAACCACATACAGCTTCTCACGACCGAACTTCATACCGCCCAATGTCACTTCGTCAATGATGGACTTGGGCTTCAGCACCCAGCCCACCAGAATACAGGTGGAGATGGCCACCACAGGCATAAGTACATAGTTGCTGATGTAGTCCATCACATCCAGAATCTGGC
>CAZFXB010000175.1:0-4659 GCA_964522835.1 uncultured Oscillospiraceae bacterium | reverse complement strand
TTTCCTGTATACTAATTATACTGATTTAGACAAAAAGAATCAACCGGAAAGGCGGAATTCCCATGGCAGAACAGCTTTATACCATTCCCATCAACGAGGCTTTCGACGAATTTGAAGGCTGTCCCCTGTGTCGGCTCCGGAGCAAGCTGGAGCAGCAGAGCCTGAACTACATCATGGGAGCCGCCATGATGGAGCCGGACATCCGCATTGTCACCAATAAGCTGGGCTTCTGCCGGAGCCATTTTCACCAGATGCTGGGCATGGGCAATCGGCTGAGCCTGGCACTGATGCTGGAAAGCCACCTGAAATCCGTGGCACAGCTCACTCCGGCTCCGGAGGAGAAAAAGGCCGGGAAACTGGGAAAACTGAAGAAATACGACGGTGAAAGCCCCGCTCCCCAGATGATGGAGCAGGTAAAGAGCTGCTACGTGTGCCAGCGTTCCGCAGAATTTGAGAAAAAATACGTATCCAATATCATATACATTTATAAAAAGGATGCCGCATTCCGGGAGAAGCTGAGAAAACAGCCCTATTTCTGTCTGGAGCACACCGCCGCCCTGCTGGAAGGTGGAAAAGCGGAGCTCAGCGAAGCAAACTATCTACAATTTTCTCAAGACCTGATGGCCCTGGCCCACAGCCGGGTGGAGGAGCTTCACAAAAATATCGGCCAGTTCTGCCGCAGCTTTGACCACCGGTACGCCAGCGATCCCCTGACCCCGGAAGCCCGTCAGGCGGTGGAGGATTCCATTGCCTTCCTGTCCGGGGATTTTGACGTAAAATAACAATCGAAACCCGTTCCTTTGACTACCCTGCCCATCACCGGGCGGCTTCGGGACTTTCACCCCATAGGACGTGTGCTCACCGGGCACACAAAAAAAATCGTAAAGCTGCCGCTCAAACGAGTGGCAGCTTTACTGGTTATGGATTATGAGAGATTGCCGTTTTTGTCGCAATACAAGGTTGCTGTACGTGAAATTGTCATGGAAAGGTATTCTACGGTTCCTGTCGCTGTAGCATAATTACTGCTATAGCTTGCAGACTTTGATTTATAGGTGGCACCGGAATCGTAAATATATACAGTAGCGGTCGATGAGGTAGACCACGATGAGCTGCCATTATATCCAAAAGAGCCGGTAACTTTAACAGCAAAGAGTGCCTGGTTATCAGATGTATATCTGGTGCTGGTCTTTGCACCGGATGTGTAAGAAGTTGCACGGGAAATAGCAGGTGTTTGTGTCACCTCTTCAATTATGTATCCACCATCAGGGAGTTCAATTCGAGAAGTGCTTACAGAAATCATACCATCATTGGTATCAGCAGCAGCTACTGATGTTACACTGGCAGAACAGCAACATAGAACCGCAAGAATGCACACAAATAGTTTTCTCATGGAAATCTTTCCTCCTTAATACGCAGCTATTGGTGATTGCTGGGGAGCTAAATCTGAGGGCAATATATCATATTCTTCTACGTTATCTACATAGTACCCATCGTAAAAACGTTGTAAATCGTCAGCAAATATGTACGCTGTGACACCAAGCGATATAGCAAGAAATGTGACAATTGCCACCACGCTAATAACAACTCTTCGTTTGACAGATAGCCTGTGGGATAACTGCTTTGGATCAATACGTGCCATAAAGGATTCGGCGATTGATTCTAGACTGCCAATGGAAGCGTATAAATCCTGTAATGTTGCATTTGGGTTGTTCTCTAAAAATGCAGAGATATCAGATTCAAGTTCCATGATGCAGCGTTTTTTCTCGCTTGAGCTGCAAGGAAGGAGCCTTTTAACCTCCAGCAGATATTGTTTTTGTATGTCATTCATCGGACGGTTCCTCCTTGTGCGGATCTGTAGGAGCAGATAGAATTTTTCCCAATGCAGTCTCAAAGGCCTGATGCTCCGCCAGTAATTCATGGTAAAGTGCCACACCGCTGGGCTCTATATGATAATAGACACGGAACTTGCGTCGCCCAATCGGAACCTGTGTTTCAGAAATATATCCATCATCCCGTAGCCGATAAAGGACAGGGTACAGGGAACCAATCTGAATCGTAATAACACCGTCACTACGCTCTGAAATGGTCTGGACAAGCTGATAGCCATACAGATCCGATTCACTTAATAGCGACAACGCTATCATCTCAATGGTTCCATTTCGAAAATAATCTCGTTTTCCCATAAGCGTTTCCACCAACAATACGTATTGTATTTATATATTATCACTAAAATTCTTTTTGCCAATGTTTTTTCAAAAAAACATAATTGACAAAAATAGATTAACTATGCTACAATGCAATTGGAAGTAGAAACAAAGGACGAAATAGAAAGGCGGAGAGGCCAATGCAGGATTAGAGGTTCCAAATAGCTATTATATAAAGCAAAGGGGTGTAATCTATGAAAAAAAGAGTTGTTTCTTTAGTTTTGATGTGTGCCATGCTTATTTCATGTTTTTGCTTGACAAGCTTTGCTGCGTCATGGGATAGCTCTGGAAATGGTAGCACGGTCAATGGCATTAATTTGAAAGTTTCAGCATCTGCAGCTGGTGGCTCAGCATCATATGCATGGTGTTCGAGTGCCACATCTACTTGTGCTACATTGTCCGTCTATAATTCATCCGGTACTCGTGTGGATTATGATATCGCTTATGGCAGTATAGATGCACGGACAGATTCAGCGGTGTTGAGTGCAAGTTATGCTAAAGGTAGTTCCTCTGCTACTATCTCTGGCACAACTCGTTCCGGCCCATCTAGCCCGAAAGTCAATTACAGCTAAAGCAGTATTTTGCTCCAAGGAGAATTATTCTTGTGTTCTCTTTGGGGCAAATTTTAAAAGCTAAAACTCTTTTATAAGGAGAAAATACGATGTGCCACTCAAAAGTAATATATATGGCGGCATTGTTGCTACTATTGTGTATATGCGGAAGCTGCTCGAACCAGTCATCATCACAAGTTAGCACAAAAGCTGAGTCAATTCAAAACGTAGAAGCCGGAGACCAATCAATATCAAGTAACAACATATTATCTTCCGCTAAAATCAGTGAATCAGAAAAAAAAGCGTTGGCTGAAGCTGCAGGTGTAGCTGAAATGCCTTCCGGTTTTGCTTCATATCAAGTAGAAAATGGGATTCTATACGCAGATGGGAAAATTGTTGATACAGGAGTGACAACGCTTGATCTTTCTGATACCAAATTTGATGATTATACGTTTTTGTCGGATTTTATCAATATTGAAACATTGCTGTTATCAGGTAGCACCATCAAAGACTTAACGCCGATTGCCTCATGCGTTCACTTAAAAAAACTAGTGCTCAACGGATGCAATAAAGTTTCTGATTTAACCCCGCTATCCAATCTTGATGCATTAGAAGCCCTTTTTCTTACAAGTATAGATTGTGGTCTTGATCTATCCCCACTGTCAACACTTACTGAATTAAAAACATTGCAGCTGAATTTCAGCCAAGTAACAGACATCAGTCCTCTGTCAAGTTTATCTCAACTTTGCTATTTGGGACTTTGGGCTACGCCTGTGACAGATTTCTCGTCCATTGAAACAATGACATCGCTAACAGAATTATGTGTGTCAAACACCTCATTTTCTGATTTAAGTGTTATTTCAGGGCATTCTAAGTTGGAAATCTTAGATATATCACATACGGCAGTCGTAGATTATTCTGTTCTGCTGGAAGAAAATTTTCTAGTGCTGCGGGAAATGTATTGCGATGCAGAGGGGGATACTCTGTCAGCACTTATTGAAGCATATCCAAATTGTTTGATTGAATAATGCGGAGGAGAGTGATACGGTGAAAAAATTCTGGAGTCTTTTGCTGTGCACTGTCATTTTGATAAATGTCTGCGGTTGTGAATCCTTACAGACAAATGAGTCCAACAATGCCGTTACGCTGATTTTGGCATGTTGGGTGAGTGATACGCAGGTACAAGAGATGGTAAATCAATTTAATGAATTGCACTCTGAATATCAAATACAAATAAAGTCATATTTTACCGGTGACGAGAATGTAAATGCAGCACTAGACAGGATGAACGCTGAACTGGTTTCTGGTGACAAACCAGATATATTTTATCTGGACTCTATGAACGTTATGGCACTCGTTAACAGTGGAATCTTAGCCGATTTGAAACCATTTTTGGAAAACGACGATAGTTTTTTTGCTTCAAAATATTTTTCAAACATATGGGAATTGTTTGAAATCAATGGTTCGTTGTACGAATTGGCACCCTGTTTTAATATTGCATGTTTTTACGGTCCACAAACATTATTGGGCGATATGAAAGGATGGACATTTTCGGAGGCCGAACAATTCATAGATGCAACTACAGAGAATGTACCACTGTTCCGCATTGGAAGAACTGATATGATGGCATATATGGCGCAGTTTTCTGTCCAAAATTATATAGATATTGAAAAAGGGACTTGTAATTTCGAAACCAATTCATTTTATGAACTATTGAAGTTAGCAAAAAGTTTCCCTATCTCCGGAAACTCTGAATATTTAATATATGATGGTTGGCTGCAAAGCTTTGTTGATTACTATGATGCACGCATTAACTTAGGCTGCCCCTTGACCCTCGTTGGTTACCCGGCTGAAGGAGCTGACGGTCCGTGTGCAATGGCACTAACAAGCTTTGGCATATCTAC
>CAZFXB010000174.1:0-4662 GCA_964522835.1 uncultured Oscillospiraceae bacterium | reverse complement strand
GTGGGGATCATGCCGCCCTGGAAGAACATGGTGATGGTAATCATAATCATAACGTACTGCTTGAGAACCAGACCCTTACGGGAAAGCACGAAACCACCCATGGTGCAGAATACGGTGGAGAAAGCACCGCCGACGGCACAGTAGAAGATGGTGTTGGCATAACCCATGAGCAGGGAGTTGTTACCGAATACCATCTTGTAGCCGTACCAGGTGATGGGATGAGTCTCATCGAACAGGGGGTACAGAATGATACCGGAGTGCTGTGCCATCAGAGTAGGATCGGACACGGAGGCCCAGATACAGTGAAGCACAGGAAGAAGACAGACAATACCGAACAGACCGAGGATTATGTAGTTAAATACCTCGAATACACGTCTGCTGGGGGTCTTAATTACGAAATTCAAATTCATCGTTTAATACCCTCCCATCAGAACAGGCTCGTCTCGGAATACTTTCTGGACACGCCGTTGGCGATGAACAGAAGGATTACGTTGACGATAGAGTTGAACAGACCGACAGCAGTGGAGTAACCATAGTCTGCTTCCAGAAGGCCCTTTCTGTAAGTGAAAGTACCGATAACATCGGAGGTTTCGTAGATCAGGGGGTTGTACAGAAGCAGGATCTTTTCCTGGTTTGCATTCAGCAGGGAGCCGATCTTCATGATGAGCATGATAACGACTGTGGGCATAATGCCAGGAATGGTAACGTGCATAGTCTGTTTCCATCTGTTTGCGCCGTCGATAACAGCAGCCTCGTAAAGCTCCTGATCGATGCCGGTCAGAGCTGCCAGGAAGAGGATGGAACCAAAGCCGACCTGCTGCCACAGGTCAGAAAGGATCATAATCGCCCGGAAGTACGAAGGCACAGACAAGAGGTTCTTGGCGTCTGACAAGAAGCCAATCTTTACCAACATATCGGTGATAACACCATCGGAAGCAACGAAGTCGATGATGATACCGGAGATAACGACGGTAGAGATGAAGTTGGGCATATAGCTGACGACCTGGATAACTTTCTTGTAGTACTCGTTATCAAGCTCGTTCAGCAGCAGAGCGAAGAGGATCGGTGCAGGAAATCCGAACAGGGTGCTCAAGAGGCTAAGGATCAGAGTGTTCTTCAGTACCCGGACGAAGAATACAGAGCTGAAGAAGGTCACAAAGTGCTTCAGACCTACCCATTCAGACATGTATACACCGTTCTTGGGAGTAAATCTCTCAAAGCCAAGAACAATGCCCGCCATAGGCACATAGTTGAAGATGATCAGATACACGACGACGGGGAGGATCAGTAAATAAAGACCCTTGTTCATTCGCCAGTCGCGCTTCAAATCAAGCAATCGCATGCCAATTCTCCTTTACTAATTGGTTTGCATTTCTGCATTTTTCACGCTTAGGGCTCACCGCCTTGCCTAGGGGCTGTGAAGGAAGTTTGGAAACCTTCTTCGGCTTGCAATTCTTGCAAACAGAATCGCCCATCTTCAGCACTCACCTGCACAGAGTACCCAAGACCGGCAAAGCTTTTCCGGAAAATTCTCATTCTTCTGCGTGAAATCGCGTGTTCAGTGTCCTCTGAGAAAGACCGAATGATTGGATGGCACGGTCTTTTGCCTTACCCATTGGGCACTTTTTTGAAGGCTTTCGCCTGTCAAAGATGATTATAGCACACTTAAACGATTTTACAAGTCATTTTTCATAAAAATCGTCAATTTTTTTGTGAAAATCCCCGTGACCCATGGCATAATTCACAAATCCGGTGTTCAAAACCCATGTAATTTTACCTGTTTTTTGTGCAATCTTACCTGAAACCCTCAATTTTTGCCCCACGATATTCCATCCAAGGCCCTTTTAAAGCGGATTTTTTTCGAACTTTTTTCACTTTTTTCGTCATTTTAACCACAACGATTCTTTCTACTATTTTATGCAAATTGAACAGAAAAAGAACAGCCCCGAAGAGCTGTTCTTTTCAGGACGCAATCACCTGTACTTTCTCTCCGTCCCAAAAAAGCTGCGCCATATCCTTCCAACGCCCTTTTCTGAGCGCCTCCACCAGTGGGTCAGCCAGCGTTTCCCCGATCATGTTCCGCAGGGTTCTGACGCCATATCCATCTTTTTCCCACTTTTTCAGCAGATAGTCTGTCACATTTTCAGAGATCTCCAGGCTTCGGCCTTCCCGGCTCAGTTCTGTCCGGAACTCTCCCAGCAGCTTTTCCACGATTGCTCTGCGGCTGTCCCCCTTTAGGGGGTAGAAGGGAATGATTCCATGGAGCCGACCCAGAAACTCCCGGGAGAAGCAGGCCTCCAGCTCCCGCTCCAGCTGGGGCATGGTATTCTTTTCGCCGCTCCCAAACCCCAGGGTCGCCCCCTGCCGCAGGATGGCACCAGCCCCCAGATTGCAGGTCATCACCACCACCGTATTTCGGAAATCCACCCCGTTCCCCTCTGCATCCGTCAGCTTTCCCTCGTCCATAATTTGCAGCAGCAGGGCCCGTACATCACTGTGGGCCTTTTCCACTTCATCGAACAGCAGCAGGCAATAGGGGTGATTTTTCACATGTTCCGTAAGTCTGCCCCCTTCTCCGTAACCGGCGTAGCCCGGGGGTGCGCCGATTAAACTTGTGGTGCCGTTTTTCTCGCTGAGCTCTGTCATATCCAGGCGCAAAAACCCGTCTCCTCCGCCGTAAAGCTCCTCTGCCAGTGCCCGGCACAGTTCCGTCTTCCCCACCCCCGTAGGCCCGGCAAACAGGAAGCAGCCCTTGGGGCCTCTTCCCCCAGTCCAGCCCAATCGGCTCCGGCGCAAAGCATTTGCCACCTGTGTAATGGCCTGACTCTGTCCTATGACCCGTTTTTCCAGCCGTTGCTCCAGTTCCCCCAGCGTATCATCCAGCCGTTCCAGCACCTGCTGCTCCGGAATTCCTGTCCGCCGGGCAGTTACGGCGGCCACATGCCGGAACTCCACCGTCTGAAGGCCACGGCTTTTTTCATAGATCTCCTGCTCCAGTCGTCCCAGCTCATCCCGCAGGGATGCCGCTTTTTCATACTGCTTTTTCTCCACCGCTCCGTTCAGCCGCTGCTCCAGATTTTTTCGCTGCCGCTGCTTTCTTCCGGACAGGCTGTTTTCCCCCTGAATTCTCACCATACTGGCGGCTTCATCCATCAGATCCACCGCCTTATCCGGAAAACAGCGTGTGGGAAAATACCGCCCTGCCAGCTCCACAGCCCCCGTCAGGGCATCATCCGAATAGCTGACTCCGTGGAACCGTTCAAAATCCGGACGAAGCCCCTTTAAAATAGCCAGGGTCTCCGCCGCCCCCGGCTCAGGCACCTCTACTCTGGAGAATCGGCGTGAAAGGGCTGCATCCCGCTCAATATACTTCCGATATTCCTTCTCCGTGGTGGCTCCAATCAGCTGTATCTCTCCCCGGCCAAGGGCCGGCTTTAAGATATTAGCCGCATCAATGGCCCCCTCCGCAGAGCCTGCCCCCACAATGGTGTGCATTTCATCCACAAACAGGATCACATTTCCCGCCTTGATAACCTCCTCCAGAATATCCCGGAGCCGCTCTTCAAACTCGCCCCGGTACTTGGTGCCTGCCACCAGCGAGGACATGTAGATGGCCACCACACGTTTGTCCCGGAGTGGGCCGGGCACATGGCCCCGGACAATTTCCTGGGCCAGCTTTTCCGCCAAGGCAGTCTTGCCAACTCCCGGCTTCCCCACCAGAGCCGGATTATTCTTGGTTTTTCGGCAGAGGATCTCCATAATCCGTTCCACCTCTTTTTCCCGGCCAATCACCGGGCCGCACTTTCCCTCTGACGCCTTTTGCGTCAGATCCTGACTGAATCTGTCCAGTAGCTTTGTTACCACAGCCGTTCCTCCAGCTCTTCGTTTTTCGTCCAGCTCCCAGAGCTGGCCCTGGATCCGTCCCGGATCCACCCCAGCCATTTGAAGCAGCGCCGCCCCCTGGCTGTCCGGGTTTTTCAGGATGCCCAAATAAAGATCCAGTGGCTCCAGCTCCCGGCCGCCGGATCGTCCCGCTGCCAATTCGATGGACACCTTTGCCTCCTCCGTCAGCCCCAGCAGCGGCCCTCCTCCGGCCTGCCCCCGGCCCCAGGCCAGAATCAGGTACTGCTCCAGCTCCCCTTCCGGAGCAAGCTCCGCTACCCGGTGGGCAACCGTGCTGTGAAACAGGCACCCCACCAGCAGATGGCCGGTACTGACGCAGCTGTGTCCCAGGCCACCAGCCGTCAAGGCAGCACGGCGGATGGCTTCCTGTCCGGAAATGCTGAATCGTCGTTTCATGGCAACCTCTCCTCCCTGCCGGTCTATCATAGCCAATTTCCTTACTTTTCAAAACAAACCGGAGCAGAATCGAAAAATTCCAGTAGAAAAGAATTGCATTTTCTGAAATCCATGCTACAATGAAGTAAAATGAACCGTAAGGTTCCCAAATGGAGGTGTACCCACATGGCATATAAGATTGGTGAAGACTGCATTTCCTGCGGTCTGTGCGCTAGCAACTGTCCCGTCGAGGCCATCGCTCCCGGCGATGAGCACTATGAGATCGCTTCCGACCTCTGCATCGACTGCGGCACCTGTGCTGACAACTGTCCCGTTGAGGCCATTGCCGAGGGCTAATGTGTACGTAACTCGAATGGGTGTCAC
>CAZFXB010000173.1:0-4703 GCA_964522835.1 uncultured Oscillospiraceae bacterium | reverse complement strand
CCCTTAGCTGCCGCCGTATTGGTTTCCCGTGGATATGACACCCCCGAGAAAGCGGGGGCATTTCTTGCCTCTGGCCGTGGTGCGTTGATCGACCCCATGGCCCTTCCGGATATGGAAAAAGCGGCAGCCCGGGTCAAAGAGGCTCTGGAAAAAGGCCAGAAAATAGCTATATACGGCGACTATGATGTGGACGGTATTACGTCCACCTGTCTTTTGACGGATTTTCTCCGGAAACGGGGGGCAAACTGTACCTGGTATATCCCTGCCCGGCTGGAGGAGGGGTACGGCCTGAACGGCCCCGCCATTGAGAGCCTGAAGCAGCAGAACGTGGAGCTTATCATTACGGTGGACTGTGGCATCACCGCCATGGAAGAGGCCCGGCTCTGCCGGGAACTGGGGATCGAGCTGGTCATCACAGACCACCACGAATGCAAAACGGAGCTGCCGGAGGCGGTTGCGGTGGTAAATCCCCACCGAAAGGACAGCACCTACCCCTGCCCCAATCTGGCAGGCGTTGGTGTGGCCTTTAAGCTGGCCGCTGCTGTATCTGGCGATCAGATGGCGGTTTTTCGGGAATACTGTGATCTGGTGGCTCTGGGCACGGTGGCGGATGTGATGCCTCTGGTGGGTGAAAACCGCACCCTGGTTACTGCGGGCATTGCCGCCATGCAGCACCCCCGTCGCCCAGGACTGGAGGCCCTGATGCACCAGTGCAGCGTGCAGCCGGGCACCATCTCCTCCTCTACCATGGGCTATACCCTGGCACCACGGATCAATGCCGCAGGACGAATGGGAAGGGTGGAGCTGGCAGCGGAGCTGTTTCTCACAGACAACCCCACCCAGGCCGCCATGCTGGCAGAGCAGCTGTGTCATCTCAATCGGCAGCGACAGGCCATTGAGGCAGAGATTTATGACGATGCGGTAAAAATGCTGGACGGAGCCAGAAACCCGGAGGCCATTGTTTTGGCCGGGGAAACCTGGCACCAGGGGGTGGTGGGAATCGTCTCCTCCCGGCTGGCAGAGGAATACTGCTGTCCCGTGTTTTTGATTTGCCTCTCCGGGGATCATGGCAAGGCCTCCTCCCGGAGCTACGGCGGCTTCCCCCTGTTTTCTACGCTGGAGAAGCTGGAGCCCCTGCTCCAGAACTTCGGCGGTCACGAGCTGGCCGCAGGCTTCACCATTTCCCGGGATAATATTCCCGAATTTCGCCGCCAGGTTACGGTACTTGCCCGGCAGTGGCGGGAAAATCACCCCGGCGGTACTGCGCTGGAGCTGGACTGCGATATCTCTCCCAACTTGCTGACAGTGCCCAATGTGGCATCTCTCGATCAGCTGGAGCCCTTTGGAGCGGCATGTCCCCGGCCTTTGCTGTTTCTCGACAATATGCTGGTGGAGCAGCTTATGGAGGTGGGCGGCGGCAAGCACCTGAAGCTCCGGCTCAGCCGGGATGGAAAGCTGCTGGATGCCATCTTCTTCTCTACCACCGCCTGCAAGGCGGCCATTGCGGTGGGCGACCGGGTGGAGGTGGCCTTTACCCCCCAGATCAACGAGTATCGGGGGCTTCGGACGGTGCAGCTCAATGTGACGGATATCCGTCCTCTGGAGGACTGCCGCCGGGAAATCGAGGAGGGCCACCGGATCTATGAGCGATTTGTGGCCAACGCCCTTACCGATATGGAGGCCCTGGGGCTAATCCCCCCAAGAAACGAATTCGCCGCTGTTTGGCGGTACCTCTCTGCCCACGCTTCCGGCGGAAACCTGACGGACGAAATCAGCGTCCTTTCCCGTAAAATTACCCGCAGTGGCGGGGTTCCCGTTTCCTTTATCCGCACAAGGGTCTGTCTCGATGTGCTGGAGGAGCGGGGCCTGATCCAAATGGAACAGGGCCCCCACGGCGTTTACATCAAGTTGACTCCCGGCTCCCAGAAGGTGGATCTTCAGAATTCTGCCATTATTCTGCGGCTCCGGCGACATTCTTAAAGCGAGGTGATCCTTTCATGGAATCGGTATCTGAACGCTATGAGCTGATGGTTGCGGCCATCCAGAAATATACCCCCAATGTGGACATGGACCTGGTGAATGCAGCCTTCCACTATGCAGAGGATAAACATAAAAATCAGCTTCGGAAGGACGGCTCCCCCTATATCATCCATCCCCTGGCGGTGGCAGAGATCGTGGCGGAAATGGGCCTGGATACGGAGTCTATTCTGGCTTCCCTCCTCCACGACTGCATCGAGGACACGGACTCCAGCCACGAGGAAATTGCCAAGAAATTCGGCAAAACGGTGGCGGATCTGGTGGAGGGTGTCACCAAGCTGACCCGGGTAAACTTTCAGTCTATGGAAGAGGAGCAGATGGAAAACCTGAGAAAAATGTTCCTGGCCATGAGCAAGGACATTCGGGTGATTCTCATCAAAATTGCAGACCGGCTCCACAACACCCGAACCATGCAGTTCCAGAGCCCCCAGAAGCAGCGGAGCAAGTCCCTGGAGACCATGGAGATCTATGCACCCCTGGCCCACCGCCTGGGTATGCAGAAGATCAAGTGGGAGCTGGAGGATACCTCCCTCATGTACCTGGATCCCATCGGCTACGAGGATATCTCCTCTCAGCTGGATGCCCGGGAAGCCCAGGATGCGGACATTATGAACGCCATCCGGCAGAAGATCGAGAATCGGCTGACGGAAAACGGCATAAAGTTTAAAATCTATGGCCGGGTGAAGCATATCTACAGCATCTACCGGAAAATGTACACCCAGAACAAGTCCCTGGACGAGGTCTATGACCTCTATGCCTTCCGGGTCATTGTGGAGGATATTGCAGACTGCTACAATGTTCTGGGCCATATCCATGACCTTTATAATCTGGTGCCGGGCCGGTTCAAGGACTATATCTCCACCCCCAAGCCCAACGGCTACCAATCCCTCCACACCACCGTCATCGGCTCGGAGGGAACCCCCTTCGAGGTGCAGATCCGCACCGCCCAGATGCACCACACCGCCGAATACGGCATTGCGGCCCACTGGAAGTACAAAGAGGGCATCAACAAGACCGGTGGCGAGGAGAATTTCGAATGGGTGCGCCGCCTGCTGGAGAGCCAGCAGGATTCTGAGGCAGAGGACTTTATCTCCAACCTGAAATTTGACATGTTTGACGACGAGGTGTTCGTCTTTACGCCCCGGGGCGAGGTGGTTTCCCTGCCCTCCGGCTCCACCCCCATTGACTTTGCCTACGCCATCCATTCCGAGGTGGGAAACCACATGGTGGGAGCCAAGATCAACAGCCGGATCGTCAACTACGACACCGTGCTGGAAAACGGCGACATTGTGGAGGTGGTCACCTCCAAGGCTGCCAAGGGCCCCAGCCGGGACTGGCTGAATCTGTGTAAGTCTAACCAGGCCAAGGTGAAGATCCGCCAGTGGTACAAGAAGGAACGGCGGGAAGAAAACGTGGTAAACGGCAAGCAGAGCTTTGAAGATGAGCTCCGCCGGGCCGGCATCACCCCTGCGGTCATTACCAAGGACGAGCTTCAGCCTGTTATCCTGAAAAAGCTTTCTTTTTCCTCTCTCGACGATATGTACGCCGCCATTGGTTACGGCGGCCTGACCGCTGTAAAGGCGGTGAACCGGATCAAGGAGGAATGTCTCCGGTATCAGAAGAAGGATGTGGCGGAGCTTCAGCCCAAGGATCCTACCACCATCCAGAAGCCCGTGAAACAGTCCACCTCCGGCGTTATTGTAGAGGATATCGACAACTGTATGATTAAATTTGCCCGCTGCTGTACCCCTGTGCCGGGAGACGACATTGTTGGCTTTATTACCAAGGGCTTCGGCGTGTCGGTACACCGCCGGGATTGCCCCAATGCGGCGGGGGCCGTGTCCCCTGTCAACGATGGCCGCTGGGTCAAGGTGGCCTGGGCCGGTATGCAGCTGGAGAATTTCTCCTCTTCCTTTGAGCTGGATTGTGCCGACCGGGACGATCTGCTGCTGGATGTGGCCATGGTCATCTCTTCCAGCAAGCTCAAATGCTCGGAGCTGGGCGGCAGAACCGATGGCAAGGGCGGCTGCAATATCTCCATCACTGTAGAGGTGCGGGATGTGGCAGAGCTTAGCAGCATCCGGGCTCGGCTTGCTGCGGTAAAGGGTGTTCGCTCTATCCGCCGGGGGCACCACTGATGCGGGCGGTGCTGACCCGGGTAAAATCTGCCTCTGTCACCGTGGAGGGGCAGATCACCGGGCAAATCGGGCGGGGCTTTCTCATTCTACTGGGTGTGGGCCCCAATGACACGGAAGCGGAGTGCGACAAGCTGTGTAAAAAGCTTTTGTCGCTCCGGATTTTCACAGATGAAAACGATAAAATGAATTTGGGACTGGAGGACATTGGGGGCAGCGTGCTGGTGGTTTCTCAGTTTACCCTTTATGGCAACTGCAAAAAGGGCCGCCGCCCTGATTTCTTCGGGGCCGCCGGGCCGGAAAAGGCCAACGCCCTCTATGAGCGGTTCCTCAGCCAGTGCGAAAAGAACGGCTATCCCCCGCAGCATGGCATCTTTGGTGCCCACATGGAGGTGGCATCTGTCAACGACGGCCCTGTGACCCTGATTGTGGATACGGAGCAGCTGTAAAATCATGTGCCGGTGCGGGAGCACCCAAAGCCTCCCTTGTGTAAAGGGAGGTGGCACGGCAAAGCCGTGACGGAGGGATTGT
>CAZFXB010000172.1:0-4750 GCA_964522835.1 uncultured Oscillospiraceae bacterium | reverse complement strand
GTGGTGGAGGTTTTGCCGTTGGTACCAGTCACACCGATGCAGCACATTCTCTTTGCGGGGTGATGAAAGAAATTGGCAGAGGCCAGTGCCATGGCATACCGGGTGTCCTCCACCTGGATATAGGGCACATTCCCCTCCGGAATTCTCTCGCAGAGGATGGCCGCAGCTCCCTTTTCCATGGCCATGGGAATAAATTTGTGTCCATCCACCGCAAATCCGGTGATGGCCACAAACAGATGGCCCTCTTCTACCTTTCTCGAATCATAGCTGATGCCGGTAATCTCCAAATCCGCCGGCACGTTGGTGGACAGCACCGAAATGCCGGTGAGTATTTCCTTTAAAAGCATATCATCCACTCCTAGTTATTTAATCCTTAGCCCCCAGGTCAGAGAATTCCACCTCCACCACCGTCCCCAGAGGGACGGTTTCTCCCGGCTCCGGGCTCTGGCGAACTGCCAGAATGGTGGCCTCGTTTCCTGTAGCTCCGATGGTTTTCATATATAGCCCTGCCTCTGTCAGCAGCCCATTGGCCGTCTCCCCGTCCTTGCCGATCACATCCGGCACGGTTACGTGTTCCGACTGGGCTTCCTGTCCCAAATACAGCACCACCTGGCTTCCTCCGGGTATGGTGGAGCCCTGGGGCGGGATCTGGTCTGTAACGGTATCTCCGTCTCCCACTGTACGGCAGGTCAGATTCTTTTTTTCAAGGGCTTCCCGGGCCTCTGCCAGCGTATATCCCAGCAGCTCCGGCATGGACACATCTGCCTTTACCGCCTCTTCCTCCGAATAGGTCGGCTCCACCCCCAGATAGGGCAGCATATCCGCCAGCACATCCCGGACGGTGGGTGCTCCCATCTGCCCTCCGGAGATATAGTACCCGGTCTCCCGGGACGGTGTATCCAGGGCCACCAGAACAATATACTTGGGATCATCCATGGGGGCAATGCCCACAAAGGACACGATCTTGTCCTCCACCGGGGTTCCGTTTTCATCAAATACATCGATTTTCTCGGAGGTACCGGTTTTACCGCCAATGCGATAGCCTGCGATCTGGGCATTCTTTGCCGTTCCTTGGGACACCACAGACTCCAGAAGCTGGCACATGGTTTTGGAGGTTTCCTCACTGATGACCTGCCGCAGCACCCTGGTTCCGCAGGTCTCCACAGTATCCCCCTCCGGGGACAGTACCTCCTTTACCACATGGGGCTCCAGCAGATATCCTCCGTTCACCACCGCCGCAATGGCTCGCACCAGCTGAAGGGGGGTTATTTTAAATGTCTGACCGAAGGCCGCCGAAGTTAGGGAGGCATAGCTGTCAGGATTGGCCAGGGTTGCCTCATCAAAAAAGATTCCGCTGGCCTCGCCCCCCAGATCAATGCCGGTTTTCTCTGTCAGACCAAATTTATGCACATATTCATAGAGCTTTTCGCCTCCAAGGCGAATGCCAATATTGGCAAAGGCCACATTGCAGGAATTTTGCAGTGCCTCAGCGGTACTCTGCTGGCCGTGACCAGCGGACTTCCAGCAATGCAGCGCCTTGGTTCGGCCTCGGATGGTGGTACTGCCGCTGCAATAAAAGCTGTCGGACAGGGACACAGCCCCCTCCTCCAGCGCCGAGGCCAGGGTAATGGTTTTAAAGGTGGAGCCAGGCTCGTAGCCATCGGAAATGACCCGATTTCTCCACTGATTCAGGCGGGCATTGGCTACAGCGGCGTTATAGAGGTTGAACAGTTCCTCCTTTTCCTCCCCCTGTGCCCTTAATGCCTCCTGATACTGGGCCTCCAAGGCCAGCGCAGTTTTCGTGTCATAGATCTCTGCATAGTTGTTGGGGTCATAAGCCCCCAGGGTGGCCATAGCCAAAATCTCCCCGGTGTTCACTTCCATCACCAGGCCGAAGGCACCGTTTTGCACATCATACTGGGCAATGGCCTCTTCTATATGCTTCTCCAGCATCTGCTGGACTGTCTCGTCAATGGTAAGCACCAGGTCGTTTCCCTGGGCCGCATCCAGATAGCTTTCGAAGTGATAATCCATCTCGGCCCCATAGTTTCCCTTGGCGGTAATGATGGAGCCGCTTTCTCCGGTAAGAACCGAATTCCATGCCGCCTCCACCCCATCAAGGCCCGTATTGTCACTGCCCACAAAGCCCAACACCTGGGCACCCAGGCATCCCTGTGGATAAAAGCGCTTGGTATCCGGCTCCAGATATACGCCGGTCACATTGTTCTCTGAAATATATGTACGGACAGCCGATGCCTCCTCCAGTTCCACCTTTCGTTTCACAATCTGATAACGGTAGCTGGTATCCTCCATCAGCTTTCCTATTCTGTCCTTGTCCGCATCCAAAAGCTCTGAAAGATCCTGGGCAATTTTATCCCGATCCTGACCGGACAGGGCAAGCTCGTTGGGGTCAATACACACATTCTCCACATCATAGCTCACTGCCAGCACATTCATGTTCCGGTCATATACCGTGCCTCTTGACGCTGTCACCTTGCTGGTGCGGGTCTGGTTGTTGGCCGCCATTTGGCTCAGTGTCTCATACTGGAGGATCTGCAAATCGACCAGCCGCCAAATCAGCGGAATAAACACGACGATACCAAACAGCACCATTAGCACGGAGGTGCGTTTTAATATGGTTCTCCCGGCCTGGCCGGGAACCTTCGGTTTTGGAACAGGGCGTTTCAAATACAAGGGCTCCTCTCAGATGATCTGCCATTTTACTATATGCCTTGTAACAGCCCTGTTATTCTATGTTTATAATATGGTATTCCTCCGGCTGGGGTCTATACATCCCCAGTTCTTCCGCAAGGGCGGTCAGATTGCACTGTTCCTGTTCCCGCTGATTTTCCCGGAGTTCTTCCTGCAATCCCTGCCATTCCTGAGTCAGCTTCTGATTCTGTCGGGTCAGATCATAGCACTTTACCCGACACAGAATCAAAAGAATTCCCAAAGTCAGCACCAGAAGCCACATCAGTACAGACCCAAAGGAGTCCCCCCTGTTTTCACGTCCCGGATGATAGACGTACAATTACAGCTTCTCGCAGACCCGAAGCTTGGCACTGCGGGCTCTGGGGTTTTCGTCCAATTCCTCCTGACCGGAAACAATGGGCTTCCGGGTCAGCACCTTTACCTGGGGCTTCTTGCCGCAGACACACACGGGAAAATCCGGAGGGCAGGTGCAGCCCTTGGCGGCGGCTGCCATCTGCGTTTTCACAATGCGATCCTCCAGAGAGTGGAAGGTAATGACCGCCAGTCGGCCTCCCTTTCTCAGTCTGGGAATGGCAGCCTGCATCATCTCCCGAACAGATGTAAGTTCATCATTTACTGCGATCCGAATGGCCTGAAAGCTCCGCTTGGCAGGATGCTGCTTCTCCCGGAGGGCCTGGGGCGGAAGGGCTGACCGGATCACATCCACTAATTGCAGCGTGGTATCGATGGTTTCAGTTTGCCGCTTCCGGTCGATGGCAGCGGCAATTTGGGGGGCATAGCGTTCCTCGCCATATTCATAGAGGATCCGTTTCAGCTCTTCTCTTGACCACTGGTTCACCACCTCAAATGCGGTAAGCCGATCCTCCCGGTTCATTCGCATATCCAGCGGTGCATCTGCCATATAGGAAAATCCCCGTTCTCCATCGTCCAGCTGAGGCGAGGATACCCCCAGATCAAAAAGCATTCCGTCGATCTGCTCCAGCCCCAGGGTGTCGAGTATTTGGTCAATCTCTTTAAAATTGGAGTGCACCAGGGTCACCCGATCCCCATAGGGAGAAAGCCGCTCCCCGGCAGCCTCCAGGGCCACCGTATCCCGGTCCACCCCAATGAGCCGTCCTGTGGTAAGACGGGCTGCAATCTGGCTGGAGTGGCCAGCTCCGCCCAGGGTGCCATCCAAATAGATTCCATCCGGACGAATATTCAGAGCCTCTATACACTCGTTTAAAAGCACCGATTTGTGCTGAAATTCCATGGGCCTACCTCCAACAAAAAGGATATTCGGGAAAATCCCGCATAGGATAAGTATACTTCACACCCCATGTAATTGCAAGGATATTTTCGGCGAATGGGGTCGCAGGGACAATAAGATATTTCCCGAATCCGCCCCCATTCTATCACAATATCTTGAACGGGATATGAACAAGCGGAAAAAAGCTGCGCCGCAAAAGCGACGCAGCTTATGAATCTGAGCGATTCTGCTTTGGTTTTCCTGGGGATTAGCCCTTCAGAGAACCAACCATCATGCCCTTGGTGAAGTACTTCAGGATGAAGGGATAGAAGCAGAAGATGGGGAGAATTGCAACAACGATTGTGCAATATTCGACCAGATCGGAGTACTTGGCAAGCTCCGGATCGTAGGTCAGAGAAGAGGAGTCAGATTCAGTAAGAATTTCTTTCAGGATAACCTGGAGGGGATAGAGAGCACGGGTCTGCAGATAGATCATAGCCTCGAAGTAGGAGTTCCACTTCATGAGGATGTACTGCAGGGCCAGCACTGCAACGGTAGCCTTAACCAGAGGAATAACGATCTTGAACAGGATGGTGAAGTTGCCTGCACCGTCCAGACGAGCGGACTCCTCCAGGGAGTCGGGCATACCCTGAATAGCGGTACGAATGATAACCAGGCTCATTACGTTGATGGCGTTGGGGATAATCATAACCCAACGGGTATCCAGCATACCCAGACCCTTGATAACCATGTAAGTGGGGATCATGCCGCCCTGGAAGAACATGGTGATGGTAATCATAATCATAACGT
>CAZFXB010000171.1:0-4765 GCA_964522835.1 uncultured Oscillospiraceae bacterium | reverse complement strand
CCCGCTCCGCTGGCAACCCGGCGAAGTACATCCTTCAGGAAGGTGGACATGGCCCCCTGAACCGTACGGCTGCCCACCTCTTCGCTGTCAAAGAGGCACAGCACAGGAACCGCCTTGGGGTTCTCCGTTTTCAAGAAGCCCTCCAGAAGGCCATAGGCGCATTGAAGATCATCCAGTCTGGGACACATGATCAACTCCTCCTCCGGCCCCAGGCAGGTGCCCCTCTGGCGGGTATACAGCATAAGATCATGGGACAAAATGCTGTCCTTCTCCACCCCAAGGGCCCGGGCCACCATAGCCCGGAAATCAATCTGCCCCCTGCCCAGCAGTGGCAGCAGATCCACCTGAGCCGACAGCTTTTTCCCCTCGTTGACAGAGCGATCCATGTGGATGGCCACATTGGGGATCACCAGAAGATCCCGATCAAAGTTGAGGAGCCTTGATTCGATGCCCCGCTCTGTGCTCACCAGCACCCGGCCCGCAATGGACAGGGGCCGATCCAGCCAGGTATTTAAGATCATGCCGCCGTACTTATCTGTGTCCAGCTTGGTGTAGCCCTCGGCGGTAAGCTCCGGATTCTCCTTAATGCGGAAACAGGGGGAATCCGTATGGGCAGCCGCCACCATAAAGCCCTCCACCCGTTCCGGCATCCGGAAGGCAATGACGCTGGAGCCGTTCCGGGTGACATAATAGCCCCTTCCGGCCTCCAACTCCCAGGCTTCTCCCTCCATCAGAAAGGTATAGCCTGCCCCTTCCAGCGCCTTGACCGCATTCTCTGTTGCATGGTAGCAGGTGGGGCTTTTTTCGATAAATTCAAACAGTCCTTTTGTTGTTTCGTTCATAACAGACACCCTTTTTCTATCTCTCAAATGGTTTCCAGCAGCTGCTCCAGCTCGCACAGAATCTCATCAAATACTTTCAGCGCCTGCTCCACCACCTGGGGCCGGGACAGGTCGATACCGGCAATTTTCAGCTCCTCCATGGGGTAGTCACTGCCGCCGGTGGTCAGGAACCGGAGGTAATCAGAGGCATCCCCAGTGGAAAGAATATGATCTGCAATGGCCACAGCGGAACAGAAGCCGGTGGCATACTGGAACACGTAGTAGGCAGTGTAGAAGTGGGGGATTCTGGCCCACTCCACCTCCTGAAGCTCATCCACCACAGCCTCAGCGTAATAAAGCTCGTTCAGTTCCCGATACTTTTTCGACATAACCTGCGCAGTCAGGGGCTGACCTGCGGCATACATCTCATGGGCCTCCCGCTCAAACTCTGCAAACAGGGTCTGGCGGAACACGGTGGTACGGAAGCTCTCCAGCAGATGGCACAGCAGATAGGCCCGCCGTTTTTTATCCGTCTCATTGGCCAACAGGTACTTGTTCAGAAGCACCTCGTTCACCGTGGAGGCCACCTCTGCCACCATGATCTGATAGTCGTGGTTGGCAAAGGAGTTGTGCTCCGAGGACAGGTAAGAGTGCATGGCGTGTCCCAGCTCATGGGCCATGGTGAAGGCATCCTGGAGGGAATCGGTGTAGTTTAAGAGCACATAGGGATGCACCCCGTGGACACCGCAGGAGAAGGCCCCTGTGGTCTTGCCCTTGTTCTCATACACATCCATCCACTGCTGGGTATATGCCTTGTCCAGCAGCTTCTGATAGTTCTCTCCCAAAGGCAGGAGGGCCTTTTTCACAAGGGCCTTGCCATCCTCAAAGGGAATATGATACTCCACGTCCTCCACCATGGGGCAGTAGAGATCATACATGTGCAGCTCCTGAAGTCCCAGCATCTTTTTCCGAAGCCGGAGATACCGCTGCATGGTGGGCAGCCCATTGTGAATGGCCTCTACCAGACTGTCATAGACAGAGATGGGCACATTCTTATCAAAGAGACTCCGGTGCAACGGGGAATCATAGCCCCGCACCTTGGCGTAGTAATCGTCCATTTTTACAGATCCGGCGTAGGTGGCCGCCCAAGTATTGAGGTACTTTTTGAACTCCCCGTGGTAGGTCTCAAAGGCATTTTTCCGGAGGGTTCTGCTTTTGCTCTCCAGATACAGCCCATAGGTACCATGGCTCAGGGGCAGCTTTTCTCCGTTCTCCCCCTCCACATCCGGGAAGGTCATATCCACACTCTCCAGCATGGTAAAGGCATTGTTGGCGGTTCCTGCTGCGTCATTTAAGAGGGACAGCATTTTTTCCTGCTCCTCCGGCAGGGTGTGGGCCCGGTTCCGGGCAACATCCCGCAGAATGAAGCTGTACTCCTCCAGCCCAGGCCACTGGAGCCACTCCTCCAAAGTCTCCTCGGGAATGGACAAAATCTCCGGATCCCGAAAGCTGAGTGCCGCCGCAAAATCCGTGTACAGGTTAACGGCCCGGCCCTCTAAATTCTGGGCCTGGGGATCCCCATTGTCGCCGCTGGTGGAAAGCTCCGCATAGAGATACAGCAGGTTCACCTGCTCCATAACCCTGTAAATCTGATCCATGCCTGCCTTCAGCCCCTCTTTCGAGGCTTTCAGGGTTCCGGGCAGAGCCGCAAGGGCTTTGATCTCCTCCCCAGCCACTTCATAGGCCCTTTCCCAGGCCTCCTGGGTGGGATAAATATCAGTCAGCTTCCACTGAAACTGTGGATCCATTTCGCTGCGATTTTTCAGTGCCATAAAAAACATCCTTTCAACACAATTCTTTTTTCTATTGTACCACGTTCCCCTCTTTTGTACAACCGTTTTTCAGTTTGTCTTCGCTAACCGTTTAGAATACAACAGCCGTTCCGACATGGGTCGGAACGGCTGCTCAGGTTATTTCATTTTGTTGTACCGCATCAGAATGGTTGCGATCTGGGCTCTGGTGGCAGTTCCCTTGGGATCCAGCAAAATTTTTCCATTCTCTTTGGAGCCCTGGATAAGCTCCTGCTCCACAGCCCAGGCCATGGCCTTCTTGGCAAAGTTTCCAATCTGGTCTGCATCCTGATACTCCCCAAGACTCACCGTGCTGTTGGGAGAACCGGCCAGCCGATACAGCATCACCACCAGCTCCTGCCGGGTCACACTGGCCTCGGGATCAAATATCGTTTCCGTGCGTCCCTTCACGATTCCTTTTCCATAGGCCCACGCCACAGGATCCTGGTGATACTTATGGGTCAGATCTGTAAAGGGGCTTTTCTCTTCCACCTTGGGCGAACCCATCAGCCGGTACAACATGGTTGCCACGTCGCCTCGGGTGGCATCCTCCTCCGGCGCAAAAGCACTGTCAGAAACGCCCTTTACCAGGCCCTTCTCGTAGGCATAGCGGATGCCCTTATAGCCCCAGTACTTGATGTTCACATCCCGGAAGGGCAGCACGGTCTTATACGTTCCATCGTCAAACCAGAAGTTCAGATCCACATAGCCGGAAATTCCGTCCACTCTGCCGCTGGATGTACACTGCCAGAAATCATAGTCCCCCTGATAATCGGTAGAAAGGGCATAGTGGGCCACCCAAACAGAATCGATCTCCTCCCGATTCAGCTGATTGTACAGGAAGTTCCGGTTTGCATAGACCATACCGTGGTAACCGCTGGCCTCCACCCGTGCCACAAAGGCCTTACAGATGGCCGTGGCCTCCTCCTTTGTCAGATTGGCCGCCAGCAGCCGCCCGGGTCTGCCGTTATAGGAGCCATACTCATAGTCGAACACCACCGGCAGGGACAAGCCATAGCCATTGATCCGCTCCAGCACATAATCGGCCTCTGCAACAGCCTCTTCCACAGTAATGGCCTGGGAGTAGAAATAGACACCCACCTGGATGCCCTGCTCCAGAGCGCCCTCAATATTTCTCTTGTAATAGGGATCCTGATTCAGGCTGTTCACCATCAGGCCGTGGTATCCCACCCGAACAAAGGCAAACTCCACACCGGCAGCCTTCACCTTCGCCCAGTCGATCACACCTTGATGCTCTGATACATCAACGCCCTTTCGCAGGATCTCCACATCCTGAAGCTGTCTTGGAGTAAAGGAGTCAAATGTAATGGTCTCCTCCTCGTAGAGCTGGATATTATCCTGCTGCTCCCAGCTTTCCGGATCATAGGGATCGTCATCGTAATATTCTTCGAAGTCCTGGTTGTCCCAGATGACACAATCCTCGTCCTCCCAGGTCTCTATGTATGTATCGCCATCCTCTTCGGCATAAACAAACAGCATGGTCATCTGTACCATCAACGCCATCAATGTGGCCAGTATAAAAATTCGTCTCTGCATAGCAGCTCCTTTCGGGGGTCGCAGTAAATGGACAAACAGTTTACGGTTTATTGTAGCACATTTTCTTCGCTCTTGCAATAAAAAATGGATGTGGAAAAGCCTGCCTCACAAAGAGGCAGGCAGCACAGGGCCATAGCCCTTCTCCATTTCTTAGAACAGAAAGCCATATTTGGATTTATAATCCTCCTCGGGCTTGGGCAGCACACCCAGCTCTGCCCGAAGGGCATCCAGATCAATGTTGGTAATGTCTTCGCTCATGCAGCTCTGAGATGCCAAGAGGCCGCCTCCGGCCATATCCTTCTCCATGCCATAGGCACTGGATGCCATGGTAGAGGTATAGGACATCTCCTCCATACAGTGGGCCACAATTTCTGCCGGGGAATAGTCCCGTGCTGTTTCCGCATCTACATCGAGCCCCACCAGCATTTCAGGGGACTTGAGTCCAATGGCATAGCCCTCCTCGTCTCCGGGCACAAAGCCGTAGACCTGAAGGGTGGGGCCCTCCTCCTCTTCCGGCTCCTCGGTGTCCTCCTCTTC
>CAZFXB010000170.1:0-4767 GCA_964522835.1 uncultured Oscillospiraceae bacterium | reverse complement strand
GCAGGAGGCGGGCTGCCCCCAGGGCACCACCAGGATTGTAAGAGATCTGTTTTACAACACCCCCGCCCGCAGGAAGTTCCTGAAACGGGACCGCGTAGAGGGGAGCTATATTGCCGGGGCGGTTCAGCGTCAGGCTCTGGGCCATCCGGAGATCGCATTCCGGTTTATCCGGGACGGTAAGCCGGAGCTTTCCACACCGGGGGACGGACGAATGATCTCGGCCATTTATGCGGCCATGGGCCGTTCTGCAGCGCAGGACATGGTGGAGGTAAGCACCTCCTCTGGCGGCATTACCCTGCGGGGCTTTGTGGGCAAGCCCACTGCCAGCCGGGGCAGCCGAAGCTATCAGCATTTTTTTGTCAATGGCCGGTATGTCAAGTCCCGGATGATGGCCTCTGCCTTGGAGGAAGCCTATAAAAATCAGATTATGACGGGGCGGTTTCCCATCTGTGTGCTCCATGTGGAGCTGCCTGCTACGGCGGTGGATGTGAATGTCCACCCGGCAAAGACTGAAATTAAGTTCCTCCGGGAGGGGGATGTGTTCGATGCCATTCACTATGGCGTTCTGGGAGCACTGAGCCGCTCCGGAGATAAGCCGGAGATGAAGCTGAACGCTGCCCGTCCTCAGCCGAAACAGGACTTTTTTAAGACGGTTTCTGCGCAGGAGTACCGGGAAATGACCACCCTGCTGGAGAAAAGCGCCGCAGTTACCCCGAAAAAAGAGATCGCTGACCAGTTTGCGGCGCTGCAAAGCGTAAGTGAGGCCCAAAGGCCCGCTGCCACGCAGGTGCGGGACAGCGCCAGAATGGCCCCTGTGGTGACAGCGCCCTCCCCGGAGGCCCGGGTGCAGGAAACCGCAACAGACTATGGACGGGTGATCGTGCACAAGGCCCAGCCCCAGGAGACCCAGACGGTGGCTCCGGAGCCGATGCGGGAGATTCCCAAGCCTGTCCCGCCGGAGCCGCTGGTGGAGATGCAGCCACAGTCCCCGCCGGAGCAAACCGCCATGGAGCTGCCCGAAATAGAGGAGCCCAAAATGCCGGAGCCTCCACGGGAACAGATCGTGGAAAAGAAGGAGACGGCCCCTTACCGAATCATTGGGCAGGCCCTCGATACATACATTATTGTGGAACAAAATGATGGGCTTTTGCTTTTTGACAAACACGCCGCCCACGAGCGGATTTTGTTTGAAAAACTGAAGGCTCAGAACCATGAGATCATGTCCCAGATGCTGCTTTCGCCCCTCCATCTGAGCCTTTCAAGAGAGGAAATGGCCACGCTGCTGGAGCACAGCAGTACCATGGAGGCGTTGGGCTTTACACTGGAGGATTTCGGTGGAGACACCCTGGTAGTTCGAGCGATCCCGGCGGACATAGAGGAGCGGGACGCAGAGGCGTGCCTTTCCCAGCTGGCTCAGAACCTGATGGATGGGAAAAAGCTGAATCCGGACACCGTTTTTGACGAAATGCTTCACACCGTGGCCTGCAAGGCCGCCATTAAGGGGGGCAAAAAGACAGCCCCCCAGGAGATTGCTGCTCTGGTAGCGGAGCTTATGAGCCGTGACGACATCAAATACTGCCCCCACGGCCGGCCCGTGTGCATCACACTGAGCCGAAACACTCTGGAACGGCAGTTTAAGCGACAGGTATAAAGGAGAAACATGCTATGTTGATTGAAATTTTAAAAGCCATTGTCTACGGCATTGTGGAGGGCATCACCGAGTGGCTGCCTGTGTCCTCGACGGGCCACCTGATCCTTCTGGAGCAGATCCTGCCTTTGAATGCTTCCGAGGCGTTTATGGAGATGTTCGATGTGGTGATTCAGCTGGGGGCAATCCTTGCCGTCATTGTACTGTTTTTCCATAAGCTGAACCCCTTCTCCTCCAAGAAAAATCCCATTGAAAAGCGTCAGACCTGGGATCTTTGGTTCAAGGTGGTGGCAGCGGTGATCCCTTCGGCTGTGCTGGGACTGCTGCTGGACGACTGGATGGAGGAGCATCTCTATAACCATGTGGTGGTAGCGGTTATGCTGATTGCCTATGGTGTTGCCTTTATCCTTGTGGAGAGAAAGAATCAGCACCGGAAGCCTGCCATTCGGAAGACGGAGGAGATCACCTATAAAACCGCCCTTCTGGTGGGCTGCTTTCAGATGCTGGCCCTGATTCCCGGAACCTCCCGATCCGGTGCCACCATTCTGGGTGCCATTTTCCTGGGCCTCAGCCGTACCGTAGGTTCTGAGTTTTCCTTCTTCCTGGCCATCCCCACCATGCTGGGGGCCAGTGGCCTGAAGGCTGTAAAATTCCTGCTGGATGGGGGAACCATGAGCGGAAACGAGTGGGTCTGCCTGATCGTGGCCTCTTTTGTGGCCTTTGTGGTGTCCCTGCTGGTGATTCGGAGCCTGATGGACTACGTAAAGCGGCACAGCTTTGCTGTTTTCGGTTTGTATCGTATTGCTTTGGGCATTATTGTACTGCTGGCATTTTTGATCTTTGGATAAGAGCCTCTCCGTGGGTAAGGGCATGACTTGTCATGCCCGGCGGGGGACGGATTGCGTTTTAATGACTGTGTACCAAGGGTATTACGGATTCTACCACAGGCATTCCCTTCGGTCCCACGCCAGTTTGCGATACTTTCCAGAATGACATGGTGGGGAAACCTCTTCACACTTCACTCTTACTTATTACCTGCCATGCCCCTCTCCGTCACGGCTTACGCCGTGCCACCTCTCCCCGTGGGGGCGAGGCAAGGTGCTCCCGCATCGGTGCAGCGCAGATAATCCACAAGAAATCAAATCCACGACCGTATGGAGGGACAACGAAATGGATAAAATGATAATAATTGTTGGCCCTACGGCTTCGGGGAAAACGGCTCTGTCCGTGGCTCTGGCACAGGCACTGAATGGAGAGATCATCTCTGCTGACTCCATGCAGATCTATCGTGGTATGGATATTGGCACCGCCAAGGTGACACAGGAGGAGATGGCGGGGATTCCGCACCACATGGTGGATGTGGCGGAGCCCTGGGAAAGCTATTCTGCCGCCCGCTTTGTCTCGGAGGCAGATCCCATTGTGCAGGATATTCTGGCCCGGGGAAAAACCGTGATTCTGGCCGGAGGCACGGGGCTTTGGGTGGACGCTCTGGTGGCGGGGCGGGAATTCGCCCCCTATCCGGAAACCGGCCGCCGTCAGGCATTGGAACGGGAGGCCGAGGAAAAGGGCATGGAATTCATGCTGGAAAAGCTCCGACTGGTGGATGAGGAAAGTGCCAACAAGCTGCACCTGAAGGACAAAAAGCGGATCATCCGAGCTCTGGAGGTCTATGAGGAAACCGGAAAGACCATCTCCCAGCACAACCGGGAGACAAAGGCTCTGCCGGACAAGTACCGGCCCCTTTGGATTGGCCTGGATTTTACGGACAGACAGGAGCTTTATGACCGAATCAACCTGCGGGTGGACAAAATGCTGGGCCAGGGGCTGATGGAAGAGATCGAGCGCCTGCTTCAGAAGGGCGTGCCCCCCGATGCCACCGCACTTCAGGCCATCGGCTATAAGGAGTTCTTTCCTGTGCTTCGGGGCGAGGGCTCCCTGGCAGAGGCCGCAGAGAAATGCAAGCAGGAATCCCGCAGATATGCCAAGCGGCAGCTGACCTGGTTCCGCCGCAATGAGAATATCCACTGGATCCGGCGGGATAAGAACACGCCGGAGGATGAGATTTTAAAGAACGCCCTCGAGATTGTATCTGAATTCGACTTCTAGCCTGTGGTACAATGGCCCCATATTATATGGGAGGCCATGATATGCACAGAAGCGTCTATTTGACCCTGATTTTTCTATCCCTGTTTCTCCTGTTTTTCGGCCAGTTTCTCGGGGGAATCCTTCCTGGGGAGACACCGGAGCCGGAGCTCCAGACGGCCCCAGAGGTTTTTACCGGAAAAGTATCGGTGGAGACGGTGGAAGTTTTGGCCCAGACACCGGGATTCTGGACAAGGACGGCCCCGGAGGGGCGGGTGGGGCCGGGGGATACCCTGTTTACCGGCCCGGTCAGCACAGAGGATGCAGCCCTGAGATTGCAGCTTCTTTCCGGTGCCCAGGCGGCAAAAAAGGATGTGTTGCCCCGAAAAAAAGAAAAAATGCATCAGGCCATTGCAGCGCTGCAAAACAACAAAAAGTCCACTGTGACAGCTATGGCTCTGGTCTTGGAGGAGGCAGCGGAAGAAGACCTGCTCCAAAGCCAGAATCAGCTTGCAGGGCTGTCGGCCCAGTGTACCCCGGTGACGGCCCCGGTGGGGGGCATATTTTTGCCCGGAGGAACGTACCCTGTATTGGGTAGAATCGTTACCGCAGAGACCTGGAATTTGTCCCTGCTGCTGCCCTTTGGGCTGGAGCTGGAGCAGCAGGTTTCCCTGCGGCTGCTGTCGGGAATATTTCAGAACGTGACCTGTACCGTCCAGTCGGCCCAGTGGGAGGAGGATGGATGCCATGTTCTGCTGGTCTGCGGCGAAGAATTGGAGCAGGTTGCAAAAATCCGAAATTTAACGGTGAAAATTTTGCTGGAATAAGAAATCAGGGGTGGAAATTTCGTCGAAAATAGGGTATACTACACTACGTGCAATTTCCTTTGGAAGGGGCAATGCCTATGTATTCCATAGCGGACAGAGTTGCCCGTATTCGTGATGAGATGGCCCGGGCAGCGGCCCAGGCGGGCCGGGATGAAAAGGAGATCCAGCTGCTGGCCGCCACCAAGATGAACGATGCCTCCCGGGTACGGG
>CAZFXB010000169.1:0-4769 GCA_964522835.1 uncultured Oscillospiraceae bacterium | reverse complement strand
AGCATACGCTACATGAGCCGCAGCGTTGTTGCCGTCCATGGTTTTGAGCTTTCTAGCCATGATTGTTTTCCTCCTTTATTGTTTGGGGCGTGTCACCGCCCACTAAGGCAGCGTGTGTCACGACGCATACCTTCGCAGCAACACCATTGTACCACAAACCTGACCCCCTTGTAAATCTTTTGCAAGCTAAACCACGAAAGTTTGCAGAATCTCACAAGGATTTCAGAATACCGGGGACAGGGGACAGTGATGTTGCATAAAATATTTGTTTGAAATTTCACGATATATGGGGTAAAATAAATTTGAATTGGAAATTTCTCCGTAAATGTATGATACGTCTCATACATCTTGACTATATCATATTCCAGGGGCTGATGCAACCCTTTTTTACAGGGATTTTTCAGTCCTGGTCAAGGAGGTCGAAAGAATTGGTATTTGAGCTGAATTCCATGGGCCTGGCAGGCATTTCCGGCTATCGTGTGGCGGTGGAGTGCTGCATCTCCTCAGGGCTGCCCAACTTCGACATTGTGGGTCTTCCGGATGCGGCGGTGAAGGAATCCCGGGAACGGGTTCGGGCCGCCATAGGCAGTTCCGGCTACAAATTTCCCATGAGCCGGATCACCATCAACCTGGCCCCTGCCGGAACAAAAAAATCCGGCACCCTTTATGACCTGCCCATTTTGCTGGGCACCCTGGCAGCAGCCCGACAAATCCGGCTGCCGGGGAAAAACTGGGCCTTTGTAGGGGAGCTCAGCATGGGCGGTGAGCTTCGCCGTGTTACCGGTGTACTGCCCATGGTGCTGGCAGCCAAAAAGGAAGGCATCGATACCATCGTGGTACCGGAGGAAAACGGCCCCGAAGCCACCCTGGCCGGAGGCATTACGGTCTATGCCCCCAAAACCGTTACAGAGCTCTGCGACCACATCACCGGGGTCAAGCCCATGGAGCCTGTGGAGCCCTGGGTGCCGGATGCCGGAAACCAGCCAGTGCTGGATTTTGCAGATGTCAAGGGCCAGGAAAATGTAAAGCGGGCCCTGGAGATCGCCGCCGCAGGCTCCCACAATATCCTCATGGTGGGCCCTCCCGGCTCCGGTAAAAGTATGCTGGCCAAGCGTCTGCCCTCCATTCTGCCGGATATGACCAGAGAGGAATCCTTGGAGCTGAGCCAGATCTACTCGGTGCTGGGGCTCCTCACCAAGGAGCAGCCCCTGATCTCCACCCGTCCCTTCCGCTCCCCCCACCACACCGTATCCCCTGCCGGTCTTGCCGGAGGCGGCTCTACCCCAAAGCCCGGCGAAATCAGCCTGGCCCACAACGGAATTTTGTTTTTGGATGAGCTGCCGGAGTTTTCAAAGGAAGCCCTGGAGATCATGCGTCAGCCTCTGGAGGACGGAAAGGTGACCATTTCCCGGGTCAGCGGCTCCTGCGAATATCCCAGCCAGTTTATGCTGGTGTGCGCCATGAACCCCTGTAAATGCGGCTGGTATGGCCACCCATCGGGTCGGTGTACCTGTAGCCAGAAATCCGTAGACCAGTACCTGTCCCGGCTCTCCGGCCCCCTGCTGGATCGAATCGACATGATCGTAGAGGTGCCATCGGTGGAGTTTGAAGCCCTTTCCGGAAAAAGCGCCGGAGAACCCTCCAGCGAGATTAAAAAGCGGGTGGATGCTGCCCGTCAAATGCAGCAGCAGCGGTTCCGGGGCACAAAAATTGCCTGCAACGCCGGAATGCCTCCGGCCACCGTGCAGAAGGTATGCCACCTGGAGGGAGACTGTCTCAATCTGATGAAAATGGCCTTCCAGTCCATGAATCTCACCGCCCGAAGCTACGACCGTATCCTGCGAGTAGCCCGCACCATTGCAGATCTTGCCGGAAGCGAAACCATTGAGCCGGCCCATTTGGCCGAAGCCATTCAGTACCGCACCTATCAGCTGGGGAGGAATTAAGATGAAAATCAAGCGAAGCGGCTTTGTCTACAAACTGTACCTGAAAAACATCATTGCCCTGTGGATTCTGGCGCTGATTCTCTTCGCAGGGCTGATGTACATCATCTGTCACAACACAGGCTATAACTACCTGGCAAACTATCTGCTTTACCGGGGCACCCCGGATGGTGCTGCTCTCACCGAGTTCACCTCCCGGGATATGCTGGATATGGATTTTGTCATGGAGGATATTGAGAAGAACGGTGGCAATCAGGCCCTGAACCGGAGCCTTTCCTGCTTTTATAAGGCAAACCTGTATCAGGAGGCGGGCCGCTACCGCTTCAAAATCACCATTGACCCGGACAAGCTGACGGACACGGGCATCTATTACGACTGCCAGTACAACGCCTTCCAGGCCGACACCCAGGACGAAGCCCGGGCCCAGATCAATCCCGAGGACTACATCACCGAGCACCTGTATTTTTACGAGTATGAGGGTATGCGCTATGTGCTCCTGCTGGGAGACGATGTGGAATTAAAGGATGAAATGCGGGTCACCTTTGCCCCTATGGGGGTCTATGCGCTGTACATTCCCTATGACCTTTATCAGTTCGGTTACAAAGACAGCATCACCAACTATTTCATTGATGTCAGTGAAACCCCGGTGGATCCGGAGGACGAAATCTTCAAGGATCTGTGCCTCTATGCCCCCTTCGCTCTGGCAGCCATGATCGCCGCCATTCTCCTGACCATCGTCCCCACTCTGCACCCCACCTATCGGCAGCTGGCCAAATACGGCCGCACCATCCAGAAGGCGGCGGAAAAGGTGGACAAGGACTACGAGGAGTTTGGCATCGAGTCCGAAGGGAACAAAACCATCTATCTCAATGACTGGCTTGTTAAGAAGTCCACCTTTAAAAACGGCATCGAGAAAAACTATAAAAAGCAGAAAAACTGAACACGGGCGTGTTGCAAAACGGGTTGCAACACGCCCAGTTTTCCATGGCTCCTCCCCGAAGGCCGGAGAAAAGTTTTTCTTTCTTTTGTGATAATATCACAGAAGGAAGCACAGACTTTTGATAGAATAACCTCAGAAAGAAACAACAACACCTTGAAGGAGGAACAAAACATGTCTGTGATTCATGTAAATAAAGCGAATTTTGATGAAGTGGTTCTGAAAAGTGAAATGCCCGTGTTGCTGGACTTCTGGGCTCCCTGGTGCGGCCCCTGCCGTATGGTGGGCCCCATTCTGGACGATATCGCCGCAGAGCGGCATGATATCAAAGTCTGCAAGGTCAACGTGGACGAGGAGCCGGAGCTGGCCACCCAGTACGGCATTATGAGCATCCCCACCCTGATGGTTTTAAAGGCGGGCCAGATCACAAGCCAGGTTTCCGGAGCCAGACCAAAGGATCAGATCCTCTCCATGCTGTAAAGCTTTATATCACAAGGAGCCCACTGCCGGAAAGAATTGCAGTGGGCTCCTTTGTTTATCGTTTTTTCAATAAAAGATGAAAATGGGTGCTTTCCTTGGGATTGTCCAGCCCCGCCGTCCGGATCTCTCTGGGAGGCAGTGCCATGGTGAAGCCCGCAAATATCTCCTCCAGCTCCTCCCGTTTTCCGTAGAAATGGGGAGTACCTCCGGCGTGAACCAGCGTAAATTCGTCCACGTGTTCCGAATCCGATGCATTCTGAAATCCCGGATCAGACTGGGACAGCAGGGTGATATACAACTCTCCGCCGGGCCGCAGCACCCGCCTCAGCTCCCCCACGGCACGGAAGAATCCCGCCGTATCTGTGTGATAGGATACATTGTAGTCTATAATCCCGTCAAAGGCCCCCTCTGGGAAGGGCAGCTGAAAAATGTCCCCCTCCACAGCCTGAACCCTCAGACTTTTCTCCCTGGCCCAGCTTTCAAAGTGTCTTAGAGCCTCCCGGGACTGATCCAGCCCCGTAACATCAAATCCTTTTTCCGCAAAGTAAATTCCGTGCCGTCCCGGGCCGCAGCCGTTGTCCAGCACATCCCGGAATCCCAGGCTCTGCCACCGCTCTGCCAAATAGGCCATCTCCACCGCCGGGGTCAGCCACTTGGCTGTTTTTCCTTCGTCCCAATTCCACATACGCACAGCCTCCCTTTTTTCTTCATTCTACCACAGCCTCCCCACTTTTCCCACAGTTTTTTCGAGGTCTTGCGTTTTTTCGGAAACCGGGCTATAATAGAGAAAAAGGAGGCGACTGCTGTGGCAAATATTCAGGAAATTGAAACCTGCGAATTTCTCTGTGTTCATCAGGACACTGTAAACATGGTGCGGGACAATATGCCCCAGACTGAAGAGCTTACCGCCATGGCGGAGCTTTTTAAACTGTTCGGCGATCCCACCCGACTGAAAATTCTGTGCAGCCTGTCTCAGCAGGAGCTGTGCGTCTGCGATCTTTCCAACCTGATTGGCATGACCCAAAGTGCCGTCAGCCATCAGCTTCGACAGCTGAAGCAGGGCCGCCTGGTAAAAAGCCGCCGGGAAGGCAAAACCATCTTCTATTCTTTGGCCGATGACCACGTGGGCACAGTGCTGGCCCAGGGCATGGAGCATATCAGCGAATAAAATTCCCCGGAGCCTGATGGTTCCGGGGTTTTCTGTATGGTAGTGGGAAAGTCCGGCGAATTCGTACACGCCTGGGCTCGCCCCGTTGGGGAGAGCTGTCAGCGGTAGCTGACTGAGAGTGGCATGATGCAGCTGTAGTTTTTTACAGATTTCAGCAAACACGTACAAGCCGCCAAATTTGCACCGGCCAGAGGCTCCCTTGTGTAAAGGGAGCTGTCAGCGAAGCTGACTGAGGGATTGA
>CAZFXB010000168.1:0-4859 GCA_964522835.1 uncultured Oscillospiraceae bacterium | reverse complement strand
CATAAGCTCCGTCCCACCCCGCACGGGGTGGGTGGATTGAAATGCATTTCCGTTGTTGTTGACATTACCGAAGTTGGTGTCCCACCCCGCACGGGGTGGGTGGATTGAAACTTGATACGGTTGAAATCAGCGGCATTGAAACGGTGTCCCGCCCAATGGGAGGGGTGATTGAAAACAGTACAGAGAGGCTATATATCGATGCAAGCTGTGTCCCACCCCGCATGGGGTGGGTGTTGTGCTTCCAACTCAAAAAATGCCACCTGCTGGAGAGACCTTCGAAGAATTATTTGACTTGCACAACGCCGAATTCTATGCTAAAATTCCCATGAAATGAATGGAAGGGAGGTAGATTCCATGACGAATAAGAGTCCACCGCCTCTGGCTCCGGGAGAGGTTGAGCCGCCCCCCAGCGGCAAATTTTTAATGATTTTACATAAGAGGAGTCTATATGAGCGGAAAACTGAAAAAACTGTGGAACTACTTCACCACCTACGAGAAGATTTGGTACATCTCCATTACGGTGCTGGCCTTTATATTTGCCTTTCTGTTTCCTGAGGAGGATGTAAACGGGATCAACGGCAAGCTGATTATGGTTCTGTACCTGGCAGATATTTTTCTGAATATCACCTGCGAGCTGCTGATTTCCAAACAGAGCAAATGGAACTTTATTGTGTCTGTCTTTGTGGAGATCACCGAGATTTTGATTTGTGTGGTGCTGGCTTATCGGTTTGCTACCATGGCTACAACCCTGTTCTTCTGGTTGCCCATTGATATCATCAGCTTTATCTCCTGGCATCGGCATCCCGATCGCCAGCAGGAGGAGCTGACAGAGGTTCGTACCCTGACCGGAATTCAGGAAGTCATTACCATTGTTGCCATCGTTGTGTGGACGGTGGGGGTGGGGTATTTCCTGACCACCCTGGATTTGGGCAGCGACTTTATTCAGAACCGGAGTATTGAGGTGGCAATCTGCTATCTGGATGCCTGCGCCAGTGCGCTGGGCATTGCAAATGGACTGTTTATTCTGTTCCGGCTCCGGGAGCAGTGGATCGCCTGGATTCTGGTTTCCATACTGGAGGCTACCATCAACATCCTGTCCGGACAGTGGGTACTGCTGGTGCTGAAGGCTGGGTATCTCACCAATTCCATCTATGGTATCATCAAATGGAGCCAGTATATCCGTAGGAAAAAGGCAGAACTGCCGGAGAAAACTGCATAAATGTTCTGAAAGAGGCCAAATCAAGGGGGATGCGGCCTCTTTTTTTCATTTTTGATACTTCAGGTTAAATCTTGTACATTGTGAAAATACAGATTTTTGATATAATACGATATAGAAATGAACCTGAATTTTCATTCAGAAGGAAGGAGTATATCAACATGAGCAACTGGAGAATTCCTCCCCAGCCTATCCCGGAAAATGAGATCGTCCATCGCCACCAGGCAGATGTGGTGATCGTAGGTCTGGGCTATGCCGGTTCTGCGGCAATGCGTGCAGCAGCAGAGGAGGGAGCCAAGGTCATGGCTCTCGAAATGATGACAGAAAAGAATTATAAATCCTGGGGGCGGGATGTGGGACATCTGAACTCCCAGTTTTTGGCCTCTCGGGGGATTCCCAAGGTGGATCCCATTGACTATTTCAACGAGTGGATGCGCCGGGCCTGCGGCCGGGCCAATCCCGGTTTGGTAATGAAGTTCTGCCAGAACGCAGGTACTGCCTTCGACTGGTACACCGATATGCTGAAGAGCACCGACTATCTTACCACCCCCTTCTGGCCCGGTGGCAGCAAGTTTGACGGAGAGATCAGCGGCTATCGCTTCTGGCCCGGCACGGCCCAGTTCCCGGATTCCCCCGGCGGCCCTCCCATGGGGCCTCATGGTAAGGGCGGCGGCCCTGGTGGTGGCCCCGGTGAACCTGGTGGTCCTGGCGGCCCCGGTGGTCCTGGCGGCGAGGGGCCCGGTGGCCCCGGCGGCGGCCCTGGTGGGCCTCCCCAGGACAATGATCCCAATCATCTCAGCCTGACCCATCTGGTAAAGGCGAATATTGAAAAGGCGAAAGCCCTTGGGGCTGAGCCCTTCTTCGGATTCTCCGGCTACTATTGCACGAAGGAAAACGGTCGTGTTACCGGTGTGGTAGCCAAAGAGATTCTCACCGGAGAATACCACCTGTTTACGGCGAAAAAGGGTGTCATCCTCTCTGCCGGTGGCTTCGGTGCCAATAAGGAAATGATGCGTGATCTGGTACATGATATGGTGGATCTCTACCGTGAGGGGGATGGCTCTACCATCGGCGGCATGGGCCGGAACGGCAGCGGCATCAAGATGGGTGTCTGGGCCGGCGGCAATGTGGAGGCTGGTACCCTTCCTGTTATGGGCGGTAACTTCAATGCGCATCGTGGCATTAACGGTACCTTCGGCACCCTGTGGCTGGATCCCCACGGCAAGCGGTACTGCAACGAGACCTTTGGTGATCCTGTTATGGCCGGATTTGCCGGAAACCAGATCCCTCGTGGCACGTATTACAATATTATTGACTCCAACGTGGTGGAGGATCTCCAGTGGGCGGTTCCTGCCCATGAGGGCTACGATGCCTCCCGCAGTGACAGCAATATTCCCCGGACGCTGGAGCGGGTCATGGCAGCTGGCAAGGGTGGCTGCACCGTGTTTGCCCCCGGTGGTGCACTCCGTATGGTGGGCGGCAACAACATGGAGGAGCTGCTGGACAACGCAGAGCTCACCGGAGAAATCCGTGAAAATGTGAAAAAGAGCATTGAACGGTACAATGAGATTTGCCGGATGGGCCGGGACGAAGATTTTGGCAAGGATGCAAAGCTTTTGCGTCCTCTGGACTGCTGGCCTCTGTTTATCCAGTTTAACACCTATACCAGCCGGATGCTCTGCACCGTAGGTGGTCTGGTGACGGACGAGAATCAGTGTGTGTTGGATCAGGATTTTGAGCCGATTCCCGGTCTCTACGCCTCCGGTAATACCTGCGGTCGCCGGTTCGGCCCCCAGTACTCTACCCCCACGGCTGGTGTGTCCATCGGCATCGCCATCACCCTGGGACGGGAAGTTGGTAAGGCTGCGGCAAATGAAATGCTGTAATACAATCATGTAATGTTGTTGGAGGATATTCAGCAGGAAATCGCCAAGTATATGGCATTGCAACAGGCAGAGATAGCAGCGGCGATGCTGGAAGCTGGCGTGGAAGCTCTGGAATATGACAACGCCGTATATAAGGCAGCTGGACTTGATCCGGCTCCGTTCCGGCAGTCTCCCACTATGATCCGCATTATGATGCGTAACCAAAACGAAACGCCGGGTAATGGGCTTGCAGGAAGCGATTGACAACACCCAGACGAACGAACAGCGGGAAGCGATTGAACAGAAGCACCGGGAAGCAGCTGCCCTGCTCGGGAAGCAGAACCGGGCATACAACGAGTTTTGCGAAGAAAACGGCATGAAACGGCAAGCGGACAGAATACAGATAGCCAGATGGGGTCGGGAACAAGCGAAACGGTCTATACAGGCAGAAAAAAAGGCCCAGGGGTAACACCCTGGGCCTTTATCAGTCCTGTATATATTCCAAGATTTCTCCGGGCTGGCAGTCAAGTAAGCGGCAAAGTTGCTCTATGTTCTTCCAAGCAACGCCCTCACCAGTCCGCAGCTTTTGAAGCGTGGATTCGCTTAATAGTTGCTCTTTGCGGATTTTCGTGGTATTGTACCCAGCTGCCTTTAATGCGTCAAGTACGTTTATTTTGTAACACAGAGCCATGACAAAAGCCCTCCTGTTCCGGGATGGCTATATTATAGCACAGCGGTACACGAAATCAAGTGTAAAATGTGTATAAGAAAATACACTGTATTTCGTGCAAAATGCCAGTATACATTACACGAGAAATCGTGTATAATACATAATGTCAGGAGGGGATAGGAGGTAGCCCATGAAAATAAAAATCACCCACAGCATTGAGATCGAAATCAAACCCGCTCCCAAAAAGAAAACCCCGGCCAAGCCGAAGCCTGAACCGGGTTCTTCAAAAAACAACACAATTATTATAAACCAGAAATAAATTGAAGTCAAGCCCCTCCTGACAATTTCATGGGCACCTCTCCTACACCCGCCACGGAGGTAACGATGGCAGAAAGGAAATACAGTGAAGAATATTAAAGTAGAATGGTGTGAAAACTTTATCAAGGCTCAGTTTACAAAACACCACGGCAGACCCGGCCCGAATGCTGGTATAGAGTTTAATTACTTTAGATAAATAATCAAGCGACCTGACCTACCGAATATATGGAAAAGGAGTGTTACAAGTGCAAACCGAACGGATGCTTTACAAACGTTACAAGAAAAGCTGTGGGGACTGCGACACAGTCCCCGGTAGCTATGACAAATCAACCAAGACAATCATGGTTATCATCCTGGAAGGAGGTATGAAGTCGTCTGGAAAAGACCTCCCCGGCTCGGGGAGGTCTTTTGTACCGGTGCGGGAGCACCATAAGCCTTCTCCTTGAGGAGAAGGTGGCCGCCGCAGGCGGTCGGATGAGGTGGGCACCAGGTAGCAACACAGGAGCACCCGGTTGAAACGTGCCAGCCGGAAACACCTCATCAGTCAGCTGCCGCTGACAGCTTCTCCTCGAGGAGAAGCCTCTGGATGGTGCGTATTCACTGGGGCTGTAGAATCTTGCGGCTGCGTCCTGCTCCCTCATCAGTCAGCTAACGCTGACAGTTCTCCCAACGGGGCGAGCCATGCCTTCAACCCGCCGCTGGCAGAAAGTTGGGTATTGCAAAAAATCTCTGTGTTGCACTGGTGCGGGAGCACCCAGAGCCTCCCTTGTGTAAAGGGAGGTGGGCCGCC
>CAZFXB010000167.1:0-4885 GCA_964522835.1 uncultured Oscillospiraceae bacterium | reverse complement strand
AGCTCATTGGTCTGACACCGGAGAATTCGGTGCTGCTGCGGGGGATTCTGCTGGAACCTCCGGAATTTTCACATGAAAACCACGGCAAACGGTTTGATCGCTTTGTACTTTCCGTACAGCGGCTTTCCGGTGCCTTTGACCATTTAAATATCATCGCACAGCATGAACAGATGGAAAGGCTGGATCCCACCATGGGGCCTATGCTGGAGGTACGAGGCCAGATCCGATCCTACAACAACCGGAGCGGTCAGGGAAGGCGGCTGATTATTTCAGTTTATGCCGCACATCTCCAGTATACGGAGGGCGAGCCGGAAAACAGCGTAAGTCTTCTGGGGCAGATCTGCCGGGAGCCAATCTATCGCCGCACACCCCTGGGCCGGGAAATCACGGATGTTATGTTGGGGGTGGAGCGGAAATATCGGCGGCGGGACTACGTGCCCTGTATTCTCTGGGGCAGCGTGGCCCGGATGGGGGCCGGGTGCGAAAAGGGGGATGTGTTAGCCCTCCAGGGCAGAATCCAGAGCCGAAGCTACGTGAAGCAAACCGAGGAGGGGCCGGAAGAGCGGGTGGCTTTTGAGGTGTCTGCCATTACAGCAGAAAGGGTTATCCCCGCATCTTCTTGATTTGATCCAGAATGGCGTGGGCAGCAGCCTCTTTGTCCATGAGGGGCAGCTCCAGAGTTTCGTTGGCAGTAATCATGGTGATTACGTTGGTGTTGCCCTGGAAGCCGGCACCCTCCACCTTCAGATTGTTGGCTACGATCATGTCCAGGTTTTTCTTCTGTAGCTTTTTGCGGCTGTTTTCCAGCATATTCTCTGTCTCCATGGAGAAGCCGCAGAGGAATTGGCCGTCCCGTCGATGGGAGCCCAGATAGCCAATAATGTCCTGGGTACGCTTTAAGGGAATGGACATATCCCCATCGGATTTTTTAATTTTGTTGTCTGCCACAGTGGTGGGGGTATAATCTGCCACAGCGGCGGCTTTGATGACGATGTCAGCCGCCTCTGCATGGGTAGTGATGGCTTCGTACATATCCTGGGCCGTGACAATGGGGATGGTTTTGACCCCGGGAGGGGGCTTCAGGGCGGTCTGGCCGGAAACCAGGGTCACATCTGCACCCCGGAGCATGGCTGCGTGGGCCAGAGCGTAGCCCATTTTGCCGCTGGAGTGATTGGTGATGTACCGCACCGGGTCGATGGGCTCCTGGGTGGGACCGGCGGACACCAGAATGTTTAATCCCGACAGGTCCTTGGGGAAGGCAATCTCCACCTCGATACGGTCGAAAATCTCATCAGGCTCGGGCATTTTGCCTACGCCGTTGGCCCCGCAGGCCAGATGGCCGGAGACTGGCTCCATCACGAGAAAGCCCCGGTCCCGAAGAACCTGAAGATTCTCCTGGGTGGCAGCATTTTCGTACATATTGGTGTTCATGGCGGGAACCAGCAGCTTGGGGCAGGTACAGGCCAGGGCGGTGGTAGAGAGCATGTCGTCTGCCAGGCCGTACCGCAGCTTGGCGATCATATTGGCAGAGGCAGGGGCAATGACCAGAATATCCGCCTGCCGGGCCAGAGCAATATGCTCCACCTTGGCGGTATCCATGGGGTCAAAGGTGTTATAGTGGCACCGGTTGCCGGAGAGGCTCTCGAAGGGAATGGGAGACACGATTTTTTTGGCGTTTTCCGTCAGAATGGTCTCCACATTGTAGCCCTTTTTTACAAGCAGGGAGCACAGGTTGGGGATTTTATAGGCTGCAATGCCACCGGTGACACCCAGCAGCACAGTTTTCGATTGGGACATGGAAATGCCTCCTTAGATTGATCAAAATGCAATAATATCATAGCAGTTTTCGCTGTAATATCAAGAATAAAATTGACAGTTGGTTGAAACCGTCCGTAAAATCCGTTACAATAGGGGAGAAAAGCGTAGAAAGGGTGTATGGAGCCATGATCCTGGCACTGAGTGTGGAAAATACAAATATTATCATGGGCATCTTTCAGGGAGAAACGCTGCTGTTTACCTCCCGATTGGCCACGGACCGGTGTAAAACCGGCGACGAGTATGCCATCAGCTTTAAAAGCATTCTGGACATCCACGGCATCGACCAGCAGAAGATTGAGGGGGCCATCGTTGCCTCGGTGGTGCCTGCACTGATCAATGAGATCAAGGCTGCCCTGCGGCTGATGCTGGGGAGGGAGCCTATGGTGGTTGGCCCAGGGGTAAAGACGGGGCTGAACATCCAGACGGACAACCCTGCATCTCTGGGTACAGACCAGGTGGTAAACGCAGTGGCGGCAGCGGGGGAGTATCCCTGTCCCCTGATCGTCATTGATCTGGATACGGCTACCACCCTTTTGGCGGTGAACGAGAAAAAGGCGTTTATCGGTTCCGTTATCGCTCCCGGGGCGGCGGTGTCTGCGGCGGCGTTGGCATCGGCCTGTGACCAGTTGCCCCGGATCTCCATGGAGGCTCCCCAGGAGGTCATCGGGAAAAATACCACGGACTGTATGAAATCCGGGGCCATTTTTGGTACCGCCGCCATGCTGGACGGGCTGGTGGCCAGAATGGAGCAGCAGATGGGGGTAGATTGCACTGTCATTGCCACGGGAACCCTGGCGGAGACCATTGTGCCCCACTGTACCCGGGAAATGCACATCGACCAGGAACTGCTGCTCAAGGGCCTGCGGCGAATCTATCAGAGAAACAAGAGAAAATAGGATTTACCAGGGCTCCTTAACCTGCTTGCCCCTCTTTTTATACAAGGTGGCGGCCAGGAGAATGCCCAGGGCCACTGCCATGGTAACAATGGCTACAGACCCTGCCGAAATTTCCTTCGGCGGGGTTTCTTCTGTGTCCATTTGGATGGGATCTACGGTGATCTCCGGGTTGGGGATGGCAAACCGAAGGGTTACGTTTTCAAGATGCAGGTATTGCCCAATGCTGCCCCAGGAAAGCTCCGGGCCATCGTAATAGATCTCCTCCAGTGTATCGCAGCCGGAGAAGGTGCTGAAGGGAATTTGCCCAATTCCCAGGGGCAAGGATACAGACGAAAGCTGTTTGCAGCTTTGAAAGGTGCCGGTGGAAAGGGTTGTTACCTGCTTCGGCAGTTCTATGGTCTGTAGCCCGGAGGACTGAAAGGCGTATTCGCCGATGGTTTTGAGGTTCTTTGGCAGAGCCAGGGTCTCTAAGCTCCCACACTCAGAAAAGGCACAGATCCCGATGGATTGGATGCTGTCCGGCAGAAGTACCTCCTGGAGGCTTTGGCAGCCGAGAAACAGGTTTTCCGGGATTTCCGTAAGCCCCTGAGGCAGAGAAATGGCAGTCAGGGCGGTGCAGCCCTCAAAAGCACCGGTGCTCAAGGCTTGCAGAGAGCTGGGGAGATTTAACTGGGTCAGGGAGGTACAGTGAGAGAATGCCCATACCTCTATGGTGGTAAGACCCTCGGACAGTGTGACGGCGGTTAAATCAGAGCAGTTGAAAAAGGCGTAGGCATCTATGAGCTCCACGGTGTCCGGCAGGGTGACAGCGGTGATGCCGCTGCGGCCACCAAAGGCAAATTGGCCGACAACCTTGACACCATCGGGAACTTGAATATCCCCTTGACGGGTCAGACAATCGACGAGACGGCTGCCGTCCTTGCTGAGGAGCATACCCTCCTGAATCATGTAAGATGGGTTTTCGTCAGGGATGACAAGCTCTGTGGCGGTGAAGGCTCGGGGCTCGATGGTTGTGACTGTGGCGGGAAGGCTAAGCTTCGTAATACCGCAGAGCTGAAATGCATCGGAGCAGATGGTGGTCAGACTGTTAGGAAGGGTGATACTGGTGAGACTGACGCAGCACGAGAAGGCACTGGATTCAATGGTGGTGACGGAGGCAGGCAGGGTGATACTGGACAGGCTTTGGCAGCCTGAAAAAACACTTTCCGGCAGTATCTCTGCCCCAGATGGCCAATGAATCTGGGCTAAACTGGCACAGTCAAAAAAAGCATGGGAGCCTATGGAACAAATGGAATCCGGCAGATTGATCTCTGTGAGGTCTTGGCAGGACCAAAAGGCGGCATACCCGATGGTGGTTAGCCCCTCCGGCAGGGTGAGCCGGATCAGGCCGGAACGATCAAAGGCCTTGCTGCCGATGGACAAAAGTGTTTCCGGCAGGGCCAGGGAAGTGAGGCTTTGGCAGCCCTGAAAGGTATTGTCCTGAATGGCAGTGATGGTTTGGGGAATGGTCACGTGTTCCAATCGGCTGCAATCCTGAAAGCAATTCTGGCCCATTGTCTGGAGGTTGTCCGGCAAAGAAATTTCTGCCAGATCAGTACAGCCCTGAAATACGTTGTCACCTAATTCCGTCAGGCTGCTGGGCAAGGAAATGGCCGAAAGGTTGATACAGCTCTGAAAAGCACCTGTGTTTATCCTGGTAATTCCCTCCGGCAGATGGATGTCCTTCAGACTGACGCATTCATAGAAGGCGTTGGAGCCGATTTCCTGTACATCCGGCCCCAGTTCTACCTCCGTCAGTGCGGTCAGGTGGTAAAAGGCGGAGGAACCGATGCTGGTAATCCCAGGCTCTACGATCAGGGTGGTGATTTCCGTTCGGTAGTCCCGCCAGGGGAAATAGGCGTTTTCCATGGGGCCTTCCCCGGAGATGGTCAGGGTGCCATCTGCGTAGCTCCAGAGGGCGTTTTCACCGCATTGGCCCCCATCGGTCAGGCCGTAGCAGGGGAAAATGAGAATCAGGGAGAAAATCAGACCGAGAAAAATCCGTTTTGCCATGGGATTACCACCTTTCTTAGCACCAGTTTAGCATAAACCCCGGCTTTTGTACAGAAAAAGCAGCCCCGAATTCCTCGAGGCTGCTTGTTTTGTGAGAGGGAGAGATTAGCCCTCGTCCC
>CAZFXB010000166.1:0-4890 GCA_964522835.1 uncultured Oscillospiraceae bacterium | reverse complement strand
GAGGTGGACTCCATCCTCATCGACGAAGCCCGTACCCCTCTGATTATTTCCGGCAGAGGCGAGGCTTCCTCCCAGCTCTATGCCCAGGCCGACTCCCTGGTATCCCGGATGCGCCGCATGGTCATGGTGGACACCGACGATAAGGAGGCCCAGGATGACTATGACTGCGACTACATCGTAAATGAGAAGGATCGTGTGGCCACGCTCACCGCCTCCGGCATCAAAAAGGCCGAGGAATTCTTCGGCATTGAAAATCTGGCTGATGCAGAAAACACCACCATCTCCCACCACGTGAATCAGGCTCTGAAGGCCCGGGGCATTATGAAGAGAGATATTGACTACGTGGTAAAAGAGGGCCAGGTCATCATCGTAGACGAGTTCACCGGACGACTCATGTACGGTCGCCGGTACTCTGACGGTCTCCACCAGGCCATCGAGGCCAAGGAGGGGGTTGAAGTTGCCAACGAAAACAAAACCCTGGCCACCATCACCTTCCAGAATTTCTTCCGGCTCTATACCAAGCTCTCCGGTATGACCGGTACCGCCCTCACCGAAGAGGACGAGTTTATGCAGATCTACAATCTGGATGTGGTGGAGATCCCCACCAACCGACCCATTGCCCGAATCGACAACCCGGATGTGGTATACAAGACCGAGGCTGGAAAGTTCCGGGCAGTAATCCAGCAGATCGAAGAATGCCACCAGAAGGGGCAGCCTGTGCTGGTAGGTACCATCTCCATTGAGAAATCCGAGGTATTGTCCCGCCTGCTCAAGAAAGAGGGCATCCCCCACAACGTTTTGAACGCCAAGCACCATGAAAAAGAGGCCGAAATTGTGGCCCAGGCCGGCAAGCTGGGGGCCGTGACCATTGCCACCAACATGGCCGGTCGTGGTACGGATATCATGCTGGGCGGTAACCCGGAGTTTATGGCAAAGAACGACCTGAGAAAGGCCGGTATGGAGGAAGAGTTGATCGTAGAATCCACCTCCTATGCAGATACAGACAACGAGGAGATTCTTGAGGCCCGCAGAGCCTATAAGGAGCTCTATGAGAAATACGCTGCCGTTACCTCTCAGGAGGCCGAGCAGGTTTGCTCTGCCGGCGGCCTCTTCGTCATTGGCACCGAGCGGCATGAATCCCGCCGGATCGACAATCAGCTCCGTGGCCGTTCCGGCCGTCAGGGCGACCCCGGCGAGACCCGGTTCTATATCTCCCTGGAGGATGATCTGATGCGGCTGTTTGGCACCGATCGGGTCTCCGGTATGATGGATCGGCTGGGACTGGACGAGGACACCCCCATTGACCAGAAGATTCTCTCCGGTGCCATTGAGAATGCCCAGAAGAAGAAGGAGGGCATCAACTTCCAGGCCCGTAAAAATGTCCTTGAATATGACGATGTAATGAACACCCAGCGCAAGGTGATCTACGAGCAGCGACAGAAGGTGCTGGATGGCGAAGATCTTCAGGACAGCCTGCGAATCATGCGGAAAAACGTATTTAAGGACAACATTCTTGCCGTCACCGGTGAGCGTGACTATCTGGAAAGCCGGGAAGAGCTGGATGAAATTCTGAAAACCATGGAGGGGCTGTACTTCCCCAAGGGTGCCTTCAATCCCACGGATGGGGAGCTTTCTGCCCTGACCCCCGACAGCCTTTTGGACAAGGTTATGTCCCTGGCTGACCAGGTTTACGCCGCCAAGGAGCAGGCTTACACCGCCCCCCTCATGCGGGAGGCCGAGCGGGTCATCACCCTTCGGGTGGTAGACGAATACTGGATGGATCAGATCGATGCCATGCAGGATCTGCGCCAGGGCATCGGCCTCCGGGCTTACGGACAAAACGATCCTCTGGTGGAGTACAAGCGGGAGGGCTATGAGATGTTTGCAGCCATGAACCGGGCCATCCAGGAGGAGACCACCCGGCGGCTGTTCCTGTTCCGAATCCAGCAGAATCATCCCCTGAAGCGGGAAAAGGTGGCCAAGGTCACCGCTGCCGGCGCAGGCACAGATAAGTCCGTGCGCAAAGAGCCCATGAAGAAAAAGATCAAGGTGGGCCGGAATGATCCCTGCCCCTGCGGCAGCGGAAAGAAGTACAAAAACTGCTGTCTGGACAAGGATATGGCAGCTGGGAAAAACACAGAATCCTGAGGAGGAACTATGAGCTTCCACGAACTGCGCAGAGGAGATCTGCTCTGCTATCAATCTGACAATATCCGCAGTTCCCACGGCTTCACCACCCGCTTGGGCGGTGTCAGCACGGGACACCTGTCTTCTATGAACCTGTCCCTCAAAAAAGGGGACACCGTGGAGAACATTCGTGAAAACTACCGCATTTTAGGCCAGGCCCTTGGCTTTGACCCTGAAAAAACCGTATTTGCTGTTCAGGTACATCGGAATGATGTACGAAACGCCACTGCCCAGGACTGGGGCAAGGGCCTTATCACCCACACCGACTACGAAGCAGACGGGCTTATCACCAATGTGCCCGGCACTGCCCTGTTTGTATTCTCCGCCGACTGCGGCACTGTCCTTTTGGAGGATCCTGTCACCGGCGCAGTGGGTGCCTGCCATGCAGGCTGGCGGGGCACCGCCCTGGGCATTGCCGGAAAAACAGCCCGGGAAATGTGCGAAAAATTCGGCTGTGATCCAAAAAACATCCGTGCCGCCCTGGGCCCCTGTATCAGCCGGTGCTGCTTTGAAACCGACAGCGATGTACCGGAGGCCATGCTGGCTGCCCTGGGCCGGGAAGCGGAGCCTGCCATTGTGCAGAATGGAGAAAAGTATCACGTTGACCTGAAGTATTTAAACCGGCTGTTCCTGCTGAAGGCGGGAGTTCCCGCAGAGAATATCGATGTGACAGCGCTTTGTACCTGCTGCCAACCGGATGTTTTCTGGTCTCATCGGGTACACAAGGACACCCGGGGCTCCATCGGTGCGGTCATTGTGGCGGGGGAGAAAAAATGAAGACCCCCGCAGCAAAACGGCTGCTGTGTCTGATGCTGGGTCTGAGCCTGATGACCGGATGTGGCGAAAAAGCTTCCACCGTCTCCAGCCCTGGCTCGACCACAGAATTCGGAAGCATTCCAGAGGAAAGCCCCCAGGAATCCGCTGTACAACAGCAAAAGGTGCACGGCACCTTCACCATGCCCTGCAACGTAAGCTACTCCTTCGACCCCTACAGCACCCTCAGCATGGAGAATCAAGCGGTAATCGACCTGGTTTACGAGGGTCTGTTTACCATGAACCCATCCTACGATCCGGAGCCCATGCTCTGTGAAAGCTACACCGTCAGCGAAGACGGTATGCAGTACACCCTGACCCTGCGGGATGCCTGTTTTTCTAACGGAAACACCCTGACCGCAGACGATGTTTACTACTCCATGGAAAAGGCCCGGGACTCTGAGCTGTACGATGCCCGCTTTCGGGACATCGACTCCTTTGAGGTTACTTCTCCCAACACCATTGTGATCTATCTTGCCAATCCCAATGATCGATTGCCCTGTATGCTGGACTTTCCTATTGTCCCCAGCTTCAGTGCCACAGCCAACGCCCTGGGCACAGGCCCCTACGTGCGAAACGGCACCTCCGGTTTGACGAAAAATCGATATTGGTGGCAGGGGGCCGAAAATCTGGCGGTAGACAGCATTTCTCTTTATGTCAGCAACTCAGCCGAGGATACCCGGGATCATTTTGAGGTAAACAACCTGCATTTTGTTTATAACGACCCCCTCTCCTTCTCTGCTGCCACCTATCACGGAGACTATGAGCTTTGGAACGGCGGTGGAACCACCATGCAGTACCTTGGTTTCAACACCTCCAATGGGATCTTCCAGGATACTGCCCTTCGCTCTGCCGTACTTCGAGCCATTGATCGAACGGAAATCGCTGAAACCGTGTATCACAACTATGCTGATGCAGCGGTGCTGCCCCTGTCCCCCTCCAGCAGTATGTACGACGAATCCCTGGCCCTGAACTACAGCTATAACCGGGAGACTGCGCTTAGCCAACTGCTGGCATCCAGCTCCTTCTATCTGCCGGACAACCACCCGGTGGTCACCGGTAAGATCTACGACGAGGATTTTGACCTGGACGAATACATCGACACCATCACAGGTAATCGTTCGGATGACGAGGATGAGTCCGAGGACGAGGACACCCAGTCCGACGAGCCCGCTCCGGAGGAAGAGGAGCTTCTCCCCGAAGAGGCAGAGGATTCCCTCCTGGAAGAGGATCGCTACACCGATACCACAGCCTACAACAAGATCACACTGATCCTGATCTCCGGCAATGCCTATCGTTCTGAATCCGCAGAGCTTGTTGCGGAGCAGCTTATAAAAGTAGGCTTCTCTGTCACCGTGGAGGAGATGGACTATAACAGCTTCATCTACACCATGAATAACAGCAACGATACCTGGGATCTCTACTTAATGGATGTGGCCCTGACCCCGGACTTTGATCTGCGTTCCATCCTCTACACCGGGAACAAGCTCCACTACAACAATGTTCCCGAGGACGAAACCCTCCGTGAGCTGTACTACAATGCGCTGGAGAATAGCGGCAACCGGTACGATCTGTACCAGCATCTGATGGACAATGCTTACCTGTGCCCCATTCTCTTTGAAAACAACGCCATTTTCACCAGTCGTGGCCTGTTCTCAGGGCTGAATCCAGCCCCCGGGAATCTGTTCTACGGCATTACCAATATGACTGTCAATTAACATGAAGGAGGAATTCCTATGTCCACAACCATCAAGAAAATCAGCTCCGATGTATGGGCCCTGGAACAGGGCATGGTTCGCTGTTTTCTCATTGCGGGTTCTCAGCGGGCGGTGCTGCTGGACACAGGAGCAGAGGCGTGTGACTTAATGGGCCTCATTCGCATAATCTAAG
>CAZFXB010000165.1:0-4985 GCA_964522835.1 uncultured Oscillospiraceae bacterium | reverse complement strand
GCTTTGCCGTGCCACCTCCCTTTACACAAGGGAGGCATGGTGCTGCCGCACCAGTACATAACAGAACAGATTTTACATTTCGAAGCTTTCTACCAGCGGCGGCTTGAGGGCAAGCCGCCCTACAGCAAACCACTAAATTTGCACCAGCCAAAAGCTCCTTCGCCAAGGAGCTTCTGGGTGCTGCCGCACCAGTGCCCAATATGAAAAAATCAGGGCGGTACCCCGCAAGATACGGGGTACCGCCCTAAGCATTATTTTATTACTTATTCAGATTGAAGAAAGCGGCCTTGCCCAGATACTGTGCGGAATCGCCCAGCTCCTCTTCAATGCGAAGCAGCTGATTGTACTTAGCCACACGGTCAGTCCGGGAGGGAGCGCCGGTCTTGATCTGGCCTGCGTTCATGGCAACAACCAGGTCGGCAATGGTGGTGTCCTCGGTTTCGCCGGAGCGGTGAGAAACAACGGCGGTGTAACCGGCCCGGTTGGCCCGCTGGATGGTGTCCAGGGTCTCGGTGAGGGAGCCAATCTGGTTTACCTTAATGAGTACGCTGTTGCATACACCCAGCTCGATGCCCTTTTTCACACGCTCTACGTTGGTTACGAACAGGTCGTCGCCTACCAGCTGAACCTTGTCGCCAATGGCGTCGGTGAGCATCTTCCAGCCTTCCCAGTCGTTTTCGCCCATGCCGTCCTCGATGGAGATGATGGGGTAGTTCTCCACAAAGCCCTTGTACATGGCAACCATTTCCTCACGGGTCATGGTCTTTCCGGCCTTGGGCAGCTCGTAGCAGCAGGTGTCGTTGTTGTACCAGTCGGAAACAGCGGCATCGATGGCGATCATAAAGTCGTCATAGGGCTTGTAGCCACAGGCCTCTACAGCCTTTACAATGGCAATGAGGGCATCCTCGTCCCGGGCCAGGTTGGGGGCATAGCCGCCCTCGTCGCCCACACCGGCGGCAGGGGTGCCCATCTCCTTCAGAACGGTCTTCAGCTTGTGGAATACCTCGGCACACATCTGGAGAGCCTGGCTCCAGGTCTTGGCGCCTACAGGCATGACCATGAACTCCTGAATGTCCACGTTGTTGGTGGCATGTGCACCGCCGTTCAGAATATTCATCATGGGAACAGGCAGGGTCTTGCCGTTGATGCCACCCACATAGCGGTACAGGGGCATACCCAGAGCCTCAGCGGCAGCCTTTGCCACAGCCATGGATACAGCCAGAATGGCATTTGCGCCCAGACGGGACTTGTTGGGGGTGCCGTCCAGCTCGATCATGGTGTTGTCGATTTCGGTCTGATCCAGTGCGTTCATGCCGATGATGGCCTCTGCAATCTCGGTGTTTACGTTGGTGACAGCCTTCATAACGGACTTGCCACCGTAGGCTTCGCCCCCATCCCGAAGCTCGCAGGCCTCGTAAATGCCGGTGGAAGCACCGGAGGGCACAGCTGCACGGCCCATGGTGCCGTCATCCAGATAGACCTCAGCTTCCACGGTGGGGTTGCCACGGGAGTCCAGCACCTGACGGGCCAGAACATCAACAATCTCAAGATAAAGTTTCATGGAATTTTCCTCCTATATGTGTGTAATCAGGTTTCCTGATTGGCTGCGTTGATAATACGGATGAACTTTTCCGGATCCAGAGAAGCACCGCCAATGAGGCCGCCGTCAATGTCCGGCTGGGCCAGCAGGCTTTCAGCGTTCTTGTCGTTCATGGATCCGCCGTAGAGGATGGATGTAGCCCGGGCGGTTTTTGCGGAGGACAGCTTCCGTACTACAGTACGGATGTGCTGGCAGACCTCCTGTGCCTCCTCGGGGGTGGCAGTCAGGCCGGTACCAATGGCCCAGATGGGCTCGTAGGCGATGACCACCCGGCGAAGCTGCTCCGGGACAATGCCCTGGAAGGCCAGCTTCAGCTGCATGGTAATGTGCTCAAAGGTAACACCGGTCTCACGCTGCTGGAGGCTTTCGCCCACACAGAGAATGGGGGTCAGACCTGCATCCAGAGCGGCAATCAGCTTTTTGTTGATCTGGCTGTCGGTTTCGCCCATTTCCCGGCGCTCGGAATGGCCGATGATGACATACTTGACGCCTGCATCCACCAGCATGGGAGCGCTGATCTCGCCGGTGAAGGCGCCGTAGGTCTCAGCGTGCATATTCTCTGCACCGATGGCAACTCTGGTGTCCTTCATGGCCTTTACACCGGCGGGAATGCAGATGGCAGGCATACAAAGGACGATTTCACACCAGCGGCCCTTGGGCAGGATCCGCTTGAACTCTGCCCCAAAGGCACGGGTTTCGGTGGGGGTCTTGTTCATTTTCCAGTTGGCCGCAATGACGGTCTTTCTGTATTTATGGTTCATGGTTGGATCTCCTTTCAAGCGTCCAGCAGGGCCACTACGCCAGGCAGGGCCTCACCGGCAAAGAACTCCAGGCTTGCGCCACCGCCGGTGGATACGTGGGTGATCTCTTCGGAGAAGCCCATCTGCTCTACAGCGGCAGCGGAGTCGCCGCCGCCCACAATGGTAACAGCCTGAGATTCTGCCATAGCCTTTGCCACAGCTTCGGTGCCCTTTGCAAAGGCGGGGAATTCAAAGACACCCATGGGGCCGTTCCAGATGACGGTTCCGGCGTTCTTAATCACATCAGCGTAGATCTCACGGGTCTTGGGGCCAATGTCCAGACCCATCATATCGTCGGGAATCTGCCCCTCGTCAAAGAGCACAGGGGTGGCATCGGCGGCAAAGTGATCCGCAGCCACGGTGTCTACAGGCAGGTGGATTTGTACGCCGTTTTCCTCTGCCTTTTTCAGCAGATTCCGGCAGTATTCGAAGGAATCGGCCTCGCAGAGGGAGGTGCCGATTTTGCCGCCCCGGGCAGCGGTAAAGGTGTAGCTCATGCCGCCGCCGATGATGATATGGTCGGCAAGAGACAGCATGTGGTCAATGACGGAGATTTTATCGGAAACCTTGCTGCCGCCCATAATGAGCACCAGGGGACGGTTGGGATCAGAGATAGCCTTGCCCATAACATCCAGCTCTTTCTTAACCAGAAGACCGGAGTATGCAGGCAGGAAGGAGGCCACACCTACGGTGGAGGAGTGGGCCCGGTGGCAGGAGCCGAAGGCGTCGTTCACGAAAATTTCAGCCAGGGCAGCGTACTTCTCGGCCAGCTCCATATTGTTCTTGGATTCGCCGGAGACAAAACGGACATTTTCCAGCAGCAGCACCTGGCCGGGCTGAAGGTTTTTGGCCTTTTCCTGGGCTTCGGGGCCTACCACATCGGAGGCCAGATCCACCGGGATCCCCAGCAGCTGGCTGAGCCGGGCCTGTACCACCTTCAGGGAGAACTTCTCCTCATAGCCATTTTTGGGACGGCCCTTGTGGGAGCAGAGGATCACAGCAGCGCCTTCTTCCAGCATATACCGGATGGTGGGCAGAGATTTTACGATGCGGCTGTCGTCGGTGATAACGCCTTCGTCATTGGTGGGAACGTTAAAATCGCAGCGGCAGAGCACCTTCTTGCCCTTCAGGTCTGCATCCAGGACGGTTTTCTTTTTGTAATTCATCATCAAACCTCCAGTTTAATATGGTCTTGTTAGTGTATGGTCTTTCATTTTTCCATAGCCCTGCAAATTGGGGAAATCCATCTGGCGCAGAGCTTCATAGACAGTGATGGCTACGGAGTTAGACAGATTCAGACTTCTTGCTTCCTCTGCCATGGGAATCTTAATGCAGCGATCCCGATGGGTCTCCAGAAAAGGCTCCGGCAGGCCGGCGCTTTCCCGGCCGAAGAAGAGATAGTCCCCGTCCTTATAGACGGCCTCCGTGTACATTTTGGGGGCTTTTGTGGAAAGAAGCCAGATGGTTTCCGGCTGCTCTTTCTGGAAGAAGTCCTCCAGAGAGTCGTAAATGTTCACATCCAAAAGATACCAGTAATCCAGGCCCGCCCGACGCAAAGCCTTATCTGTGATCTCAAAGCCAAGAGGACGAATGAGATGCAGCCGGGCGCCAGTGGCGGCGCAGGTGCGGGCGATATTGCCGGTGTTCTGATGGATCTCCGGTTGAACCAAAACAATGTTCAGCATAGTATAACCTTTCTATCGGGGCTTCATTCCCCAGTTTCCGCATACATTGTAATCCTTCTGTTCTAAAAAATCAAGTGAAAAATTCGAAAATCCCGTAATTTTTATAGAAAAACCGCATTTTTTGTGGTATTTGAATTTTCTAACCTTCCAAACGTCTGATATGAGTTGTTTTTATACGAATTTTGATATTTTTCTTGCAGTTTTTGTGGTGAGAGGATAGAATAGATTGTGGTACAAATTTGTTGGTTTGCTGTAGGGCGGCTTGCCCTCAAGCCGCCGCCGGCAGGCAGTTTCGAAATGTAAAACCTGCCCTGTTTTGCACCGGTGCGGCAGCACCAGAAGCCTTCTCCTTGAGGAGAAGGTGGCGGCGAAGCCGCCGGATGAGGTGTTACCCGGGCATCGAAACAAGAAAAGGGGTAAAAAAGATACCGTGGACACCTCATCAGTCAGCCTAACGGCTGCCAGCTTCCCCTCAAGGGGAAGCCTTTGGCTGGTGCAAATTTGATGACTTGAACGCAGTCCTTAACCTCCACCATGTTATTGCCATACCAGTGACTGGGTCGCAATGACATGGAAGAAAATTGATACTATCGAAAGGAAGCTACATATGAAATACAAATCTTTATTTTTTGACCTGGACGGAACGTTGACCGACTCTAGCGAGGGCATTACCAAGTGCGCCCAGCTGGCGCTTCGGCACTTTGGCATTCCGGCAGAGGATCGCAGTGCCCTCCGGGTGTTTATAGGCCCGCCTCTTCGGGAGAGCTTTCCGAAATTCGGCGTGCCGGAGGAAAAGGTGGAAGAGGCAGTGACGGTATTCCGGAGCCGCTATAACACCCTGGGGACATTTGAAAACGTGCCCTACGAAGGGATTCGCCAGCTGCTGGAAAAGCTGAAGGC
>CAZFXB010000164.1:0-5026 GCA_964522835.1 uncultured Oscillospiraceae bacterium | reverse complement strand
TCCTTTACCAGGGTGATAATCTCGTTGGACATGGGGGGCACGATCCGCTTAATCATCTGAAGCAGTGTGATCTTGAAGAAGATCTGGCTTCTGGTCATGCCCAGCACCAATCCTGCCTCCTCTTGGCCCTTGGGAACACCCTGGATGCCACCCCGATAAATCTCAGAGAAGTAGCAGGCATAGTTAAAGATAAAGGCCACCGCTGCCGCCACAAAACGACCGGACTCGCCGCCGCCCCAGATGGGCTTATCCAGTACCAACCCGGGAAAATAGTAGATAATCAGCAGCTGAATCATCAAGGGGCTGCCCCGAACGATCCATACCACCACCTTGGTCAGGCCACTGAGGGGACGAAACCGGGACATTGAACCAAAGGCAATGATAAGTCCCAGGGGAATTGCCCCCAACAATGTGACAAAAAACAGTTTCAGGGTCTGTAAAAACCCCACATTTAATGCCCCGACAACAACGGGCAGCTGCTGAAGAAATAGTTCCACTGGTGTTACCTGCTTTCTGCTTGATCCGGATTACGACTTGAGAAGAGCGGGGGTAAGCCCACTCTTCTCAAAATAACGGAAAGGACTAAATAACTTACTGAATGATAGCTGCCTGTACCCCGTAGGTCTCAGCGGTCTTCATCATAGAACCATCGGCCAGAGCCGCATCGAAGAACTCGTTCAGCTTCTGGGCCAGATCAGAGCCCTTCCGGAAGCCTACACCGTACTCCTCAGAGTTGAGCTGAACCGTATAGGTAAGATCTGCATATCCGGTGTCCTCACCAACCATGGCAGCAGCCATGAGGGAGTCGATCACAGCGGCCTCAGAAGTTCCTGCGGCAACCTCCATCAGTGCATCAGCCTGTGCGGTAACCGGGGTAAAGCTGGCACCCAGTGCAGAAACCTCAGCCTCACCGGCAGAACCGGCCTCTACTGCGAAGTTCAGGCTCTTGACGGATTCTACATCCTGATAGTCAGCTGCCTTATCGGCGGGAACGATGACCACCTGGCCGTTGTTGCAATAAGCCTTGGAGGTCTCCATAGCGGAGGTGACCTCAGGCGTCAGGGTCATGCCGTTCCAGACGCAGTCAATGGTCTTGCCATCCAGCTCCAGAACCTTGTTGTCCCAGTTGATTTCCACGAATTCCACCGTAACGCCCAGGCTCTGAGCAAATGCGGTAGCCATATCTGCATCAAAGCCGATCCAGTTGCCGCTTGCGTCCTTATAGTCCATGGGCTCAAAATCGGTAATGCCCACCACCAGGGTACCCTTGTTCAAAACATAGTCAAGATCGCTCTCCTCCTGGGCCCCAGCTTCGGATGTGGGCGCTGCTGCAACAGATGCACTGCCTTCTGCCTTCTGAGAGGAGTCTGCATCGGAAGCTCCGTTGCTGCCGCAGGCTACCATAGATACCATCATGGCTGCTGCCATCATAAGCGCAAAAATCTTTTTCATTTTGTGTCGCTCCATTTCTGTTACGGTGTTGTGCCGCATTCGTTTTGTTGTTAATATATTAGCGAATCACTACGCTAAAGTCAAGCTTTATTTTGCACTTTCTTTCATTTAGTCGTTTCCGTATAAAAACAGTTCAATATTTTGGCCATCCTTGTGCACTTTTCGCTCATATCGGTAAGAATCCCCCATAGAATAGACCATGGAGGCGATGATATGTACAAAAATCTAAAGCCCTTGGTCATTTCCCTTTTCATTCCCCTGGCAATCGGAGGTCTGGCCGCTCTGTTGACTGGAGGCGGCATGGATACCTTTTCTCAGCTGAACAAGCCCCTGTTTTCTCCCCCGGGTTGGCTCTTCCCCATCGCCTGGAGCATACTCTATCTCCTCATGGGGTTGGCTTCCTATTTAATCTGGGATTCTGATGCGCCCGACCGGGACAAGCGCAGCCCGCTCCTGCTCTATGGCATTCAGCTGATTGTAAACTTTATCTGGCCCATTCTGTTTTTCAGCCTTTCCTGGTATCTGGTATCCTTCCTTTGGATCCTGCTGCTGTGGATCCTGATTCTGCTTACGACTGTAAAGTTTTATGGCATCTCCTCCAGAGCGGGAGACCTGATGCTGCCCTATCTGCTTTGGGTCACCTTTGCAGCCTACCTGAACTGGGGGATTTATCAGCTGAATTAAATATCTGCCAATGCTGCACTCCGTACTTCTGTGTATGGCTGCAAAATCCCCTACTGCCGCTCTACCGCTTATCTCTTACCGCAAAAAGCTGCCCCACGAAGCCGTGAGGCAGCATATTTGTTATTCCATCGGAATTCTGCCCTCCAGGGCACGGGTCAGGGTCACTTCGTCAGCATACTCCAGCTGACCGCCCACAGGAATACCATAGGCCAGTCTGGTTACCTTCACGCCAAAGGGCCGCAGCAGCCGGGAAAGATACATGGCCGTAGCCTCTCCCTCCGTATCCGGATTGGTGGCCATAATGACTTCCTTCACGTCCTCATCTGCCACCCGCTGCAAAAGCTCCCGGATTTTCAGATCCTCCGGGCCCACATTGCCCAGGGGAGAAATCACACCATGGAGCACATGATACCCCCCGTGATACTCCCGGGCCTTCTCCATGGCGGTTACATCCTTGGGATCTGCCACCACGCAGATCGTGCCATTGTCCCGGGTATCGTCGGAACAGATTGGACACAGCTCCATGTCCGTCAGATTCTGACATCTGGGACAGGTATGGACACTTCGCCGGGCCTCTAAAATGGCATCCGCAAAGGCCTGGGCCTCCTCCTCCTCCATACTGAGGACGAAAAAGGCCAGCCGTCGGGCCGTTTTTGTGCCAATACCGGGGAGTTTTGAAAACTGTTCACTGAGCCGTTCCAGGCTCACAGGATAGCTTCGCATTTACAGCAGGCCACCCAGTCCGCCCAGGTTGATGCCACCGGTGAGCTTACCCATGGAGGCATTTACATCTTCCTCAGCCTTTCTCAGGGCCTCGTTTACGGCAGCCACCACCATGTCCTCCAGCATTTCCACATCCTCGGGATCCACAGCCTCCGGGTCAATGGTGACCGTTTTCAGCTGCTTCTTGCCGCTGACCACTGCCTTTACAACGCCGCCGCCTGCGGTGGCCTCGTACTCCTTCTCCTCCAGCTCCTGCTGCATCTGCACCATATGCTGCTGCATCCGCTGTGCCTGCTTCAACATATTTGCCATATTGGCATAGCCCATAGGGCTGCCGCCCCGATAACCTTTTGCCATAATAAATTCCTCCGTATATCTTAAATTTTAATTTTTAACAATCATATTGTCGAAGCCCTCCATGGAGGCTGCCAGCTGAAGCAGTTTATCGTCCCCGCCTCCACCAACGGTCTCCTCGCCCAGGTGAACCCGGACAGGCTTTCCAAGCACTACCATGGCCTTTTTCCGCACCAGCTCCAGCAGATTTTTATCCCGCTTGAGCATATCGTGATCCAGCTTACAGCCTGGCAGAATGGTGATTAGATCTCCCTTCAGGGTTCCTCCGGCCCGTTCAAAGAAGGAACGAACCTCCACGCTTACATCCGGCGCTGTCCGCTCCCGGATTTTTCGCCAGTCCTCATCACAGAGCACCGCCTCCGCCTTCTTCTGGCAATCCTCCTCCGGTTCCGGGGGTGCATCGGCATCCTCCCAGGGAGGCGGTGCCTCCTCATCAGCCTCCGGAAAGGCTTCGGCGGACACGGTAAAGGTTCCATTTCTCAGCTTCATCTCCAGCTCCAGGATCCGGGCAGTCAAATCCTCCTCCATCCGTGAGATCCGGGCAGACAGATCCTTGGGCTGGACGCTCAGCTCCGGCTGACACAGATGGATGAGACACAGCTCTCCGTCCATTCGCTGGTTTACACTGGTTTTAAACCCGGCGGTGGTGGTCTGTACCAAATCAATGATCCGGAGCAGCTCCTCCGGCGTAAACAGCGGGGACAGTTCCTTAATCTCCTGGGCCGTACAGGTGCTGGAGATCATACCAATACCGGACTGGGGTGCGGTTTTCACCACCAGCATATCCCGGGCCAGGGTAGAAAGCTCATCCAGCATAGCAGAGGCATCCTTGCCCTCGGCGTACAGGTCTGAAAACAGCTTCAGCGCTTCCGGGGTATTTCTTTGCCCCACAGCCCGCAACATGGCACCGGTCTGCTGCTGGCCCGCCAGGCCCAGAGTCTGATAGACCCCCTCCACAGTCAGCTGGCCCACCGATGCACTGGCACACTGGTCAAGCAAGCTCAGACCATCTCGGAATGCACCGCCCGCCAACCGGCCCAACAGCTCTGCCGCCTCCGGGGCAATATCAATGCCCTCCTGATACGCAACAAAGTTGATTCGACCTGTAATATCCTCTGCCGTAGGCCGCCGGAAGGCAAACCGCTGGCACCGGGACAAAATGGTTGCAGGAACCTTGTTCAGCTCCGTGGTGGCCAAAATAAACATCAGATGTTCCGGAGGTTCCTCGATGGTCTTTAACAGTGCGTTGAAGGCAGACATGGACAGCATGTGTACCTCGTCAATGATATAGACCCGCTTTTTTACCTCCGCCGGAGGGTAAATTGCATCATCCCGAATGGCTCGGACATTATCAACACCGTTGTTGGAGGCTGCGTCGATCTCCTGTACATCCAGAATGTTTCCCGCATCAATGCCCCGGCAGGCCGGGCAGCAATTACACGGGTTCCCATCCTGGGGATTTTCACAGTTTACCGCCTTGGCCATGATCTTCGCCAAGGTGGTCTTACCGGTACCGTGGGAGCCGGTAAACAGGTATGCGTGGCTGAGCCGTCCCGTAATCAGCTGGTTTCGAAGGGTCGTGGTCACCGCTCCCTGCCCCACCACATCATCAAAGGTCTGTGGACGATATTTCCGGTACAGCGCCTGATACATACTTTTCCCTCCCACTGTAAAAATTTCGACCTATGACAAGACCGCACACCCACCGTCGAATACGAAACCATATCCGTTACCTATACAGCCAGCTCGGAAGCGGCAAACCCGCGGCACACGAAAAGATCCACTTAATGCTGCTCGGTTCCCCGCCTGACAT
>CAZFXB010000163.1:0-5029 GCA_964522835.1 uncultured Oscillospiraceae bacterium | reverse complement strand
TACCGGAGTGGTTGAATGACATCGCAATCCGACAGAATATTAATTTCTCGCAGGTACTTCAGGAAGCTTTGATGGAAAAAGTCGGTGTGAAATATTAAATTAAAAATGATACAGAAGAACGACACATTCGACCTGGGTTATAGCGTAAAATGAGAGAAACGAGAGATAGGAGGTGCAACAGCACGGCCTGTCTCTTTTCTTTTTGTCATAGTATCAATGGGATGTCATGAATGGTGCTGGCGGGGCTGTATTTGCGGATCTTTAGCTCAGTTGGTTAGAGAGACCGGCTCATAACCAGACGGTACCAGGTTCAAGTCCTGGACGGTCTATAATAAAAATAAACCGGAAACGAGAGGTGGTGAAGTGGCTAACTATGAAAACATAAAAGATGCAAATCGCAACCGAACTCCGAATGAACGCCGAGAAATCGCAATAAAAGCAGGAAAAGCATCAGGAAAAGCAAGGCGTAAGAAAGCGGATTTTAATAAGACGTTAAATACGTTGCTTGCTGCTGAAATAGATAGTGAAGAATGGAAGCCGGTTTTAGAGTCACTCGGAGTTGAGTGTACTTTAGAATCGGCTCTTCTTATGGCTCAAATCAAAGAAGCAATGCAGGGAAATACGAAAGCTGCTGACTTTGTGGCAAGGTATGCAAGACAAAGCGGACGAAGCGAATATGATTTAGCCGAACAGCAGGCAAGAACAGAGTTATTGAACGCACAGAAAGAAAAGGTTGCCCCAGTTGTTCAAGAGGAAGAAGTGGTTGAAGCGATAGATCCTCATGATATTATCATTCCAGAATTCTGGGAAGTCTTTGATGATGATGAACATGAGCATCAGATCATCACATCAGGTCGTGCCGGAACGAAGTCAAGTTTTGCCGGGATCCTCGGCATTTGGACTATCACACAAGATGATCCGGCTGCCGTTGTTGTTCTTCGTAAGCGTCATAATAAATTGAGAAAGACGGTATACAAAGAAATGATTCGTGCCATCGGACGTCTTGGCATGAGTAAAGATGAATTTGAAATTGGTCTTTCTCCTATGCAGATTCGATATAAAAAGAATGGTAATATCATTTATTTTTCTGGTTCAGATTCAATTGACGACACAAAAGGTATCATTGATGAGGACAAGCCGATTGTACTTGTAATCTTGGACGAACTTACAGAGTTTTTCGATGTGGGAGCCGGAGAAGATGAATTAACCAATATAGAAGCCACTTTTGTCAGAGGGAATGATAGATTCTTTCGGATGGTCTATTTGTACAACCCGCCAAAGAATCCAAATGCAGCAGTTAATGTCTGGCGCAAGAAGATGGAATCTCGCTCAGATGCTATATGTAAACATGTGGATTACAGAGATGTGCCAATACATTGGATTGGAAAGAAACTGATTGAATCAGCAGAGCTTTTGAAGAAAGTTGATTATAAGCTGTATCGCTGGATATGGCTGGGTGAGTGTATTGGTGTTGACGATTTGATTTATTACATGTTTAAGTCAAAATTACATGTATACGATCCGAAAGATTATAGCAAAGAAGCAAGGCAAGCTATTGGCGAGATTGGGGTTGGAGTCGATTATGGACAGCAAAACGCAACAGCGTTTGAGGCTGCTGGGATTGATTATGATGCACAGGTCTTTCGTGGGTTGAAAGAATACTATCATTCAGGAAGAGAGTCAGGAAAACAAAAAAGCCCATCGGATTACGCGATGGACTTAAAACAGTTCTGCGACGAACTTGAAAAGGAATACGACCGAGTTGTTAGTTATATTTTTATCGACCCTTCGGCAGCAGGATTGATTGAGGAAGTAAGGCGTGTCTTACCACACGTAACGATTTGCAAAGCGAAAAACGATGTAAAGCTTGGAATTGGTAGAGTTCAGAAATTTTTGTCTTTTAATAAATTACTGATCAGTGCAGAACAAAAAATGTTGATAAAAGAGATGGGATTATATCAATATGATCCAAAAAGTATTGAGAATGGGCAGGAGGTGCCAATAAAAACAAATGATCATTGCCAGGACGCATTAAGATATTTAATCGTAGGTATGTGGCGATATGTGGCGAATATATTGCCGTTTTCAGAAAGGGGTGAGAAAGAATGATACAATATGGAAATGTGCAGAAGGCTATGGGCGTAGAGATTGCGATTTCTCAAGAGATGTCCGCAGCTATTTACAAATGGATGAAATTATATGTCAATAAAGCCCCTTGGTTGAAAGAAGAAGTGAAAAGCTTAAATCTAGCGTCTTCGATTTGCGCAGAAATGGCAAGACTTGTGACAATGGAGTCAAAAGTTACAATTTCCGGAAGCGAGAGGGCGGAACTGATTTCTCAATATTTATCTTATTTTTTGAGTCAATTACCGGTGTACGTGGAGTATGCATGTAGTTCTGGAGGAATCGTATTTAAGCCGTATGTGGCAAATGGGAAAGTACTTATTGACGTGGTGAGACACGGCTATTTTTTCCCGGTTGAATTCGACAGCTCAAACAATATTACAGCTGCGATTTTTCCAGAGTTTAAGCAAGTAGGGAAGAAACTCTATACAAGGCTTGAGTATCAGCGCCTTGAAGCTGGGAGATATTTTATTGTAAACAGAGCTTTCGTGAGCAGGAAAGCGAATGCTAAGGTAGACAACATTGTAAATTTGGGGCAAGAAATAGAACTTGCAGATGTTCCGGAGTGGAGCGATATTGCACCGTATGTAGAATTTGAGCATGCAGACCGCACATTGTTTTCGTATTTTAAGATACCGTTAGCAAATAATATTGATCCGGAATCCGCATTGGGAGTGTCAGTCTATGCGAGAGCTGTAAACCAGATTAAAGATGCAGATGAGCAATATGGAGCAATGCTATGGGAATATCGTTCCAAAGAAACTGCGATACAGGCAGCAGACGAGTTTTTCCGGAAAGACAGAAAGGGAAAGCCGATTCTCCCAAAGGGGAGTGATAAACTATACCGAGCAATGGGAGCTGGAATATCAGACGATATGGGAAAGCCATTTTTCAATGTTTATTCACCAGATATTCGTGATCAGAGCTTTTTTAATGGATACAATAAAATTGTTCAAAAAATAGAATTTAATTCTGGATTGGCTTATGGAACGCTGTCCGATCCACAAGTGGTTGAGAAGACTGCGGAAGAAATCAAGGCTAGCAAGCAAAGGTCGTATGCCACTGTAAAAGCGATACAGAGCAACTTAGAAGATGCTATTCGAAGATTAGTAGAAGCGATAGATGCGTGGATGATCATAAGCGGAATTGATGCACCAGGAGATGTGGAAGTATCAATTGATTGGGATGATTCGTTGATTGTTGACAAGAAATATGACCTTGAGCAGTTAAGAGCAGATCTCAGCATGGGTGTGATCAGCCGAATCGAATACAGAATGAAACGCTTTAACGAGACAAAAGAACAAGCGGTGCAGGCATTGCAAGAGATTGATGAATCTGTACGAGATGAAGTGTTTTAGGGTGATTGAATGCAGCCAAATGATTTAGAAAAAATTCCGTTAAGCGTAGAAAAACTGTTTTTGGAAATGCAAGATAGAGTGATGCTGGATGTTGTTCGTAGAATAAAAAAGACTGGAGGGATTACATCCACAGCAGATTATCAAATTCAGAAAGTACTCATGTTCGGTAATTCTACGGAGTACATCGAATCAGAGATTAAACGTTTGCTGGATGCTTCGGACGCAACGCTTTGGGAAATATACGATCAGGTTATAGAGCAAGACTATACGAGATACGCAGAGGTTTATGAACAAATCAATCGAACGTTTATACCTTATGACGAAAATGAAACGATGCAGAAATGGGTAAATGCGATTGAGGCGCAGACAAAAAATGAATTTGTGAACATCACTCAGTCGCTAGGATTTTCGCTGTTATATGGAAATAAAAGAGTGTTTACTCCGATATCCGAATATTATCAAAAATATTTAGACAGAGCATGTTTAGATGTAGTCACAGGAGTTTTTGATTACAATACCGTCATTAGACGAGTTGTAAAAGAAATGACAGCTTCGGGTATTAGGACGGTTTCTTATGCAAGTGGTTATTCGAACAGAGCAGATGTAGCTGCTAGAAGAGCTGTATTAACTGGCGTACAGCAGCTATCGGCAAAGATAAATGAACAGGTGGCCAAGGAACTGGGTACAGACACGTTTGAAGTAACGGCTCACGCTGGAGCAAGACCGTCGCATCAAGATTGGCAAGGCGGAGTGTATACCAAGCGAGAGCTGGAAAGTATTTGTGGACTCGGAACAGGGGCTGGTCTGTGCGGATGGAATTGCAGACATTCATATTATGCATTCGTTCCAGGCGTATCAGTTCGAACTTGCACCGATAAGCAACTGGAAGAGATAAGAAAACTTGATAGTGAAGTCAAAGAATGGAACGGCAAAGAATATAATCTGTACGAACAGACGCAGAAAATGCGCCAGATGGAAACGGCCATGAGGGCACAGCGTGAGAAGGTAGATGCTCTAAAGGCTGCAAAAGTAGATCCAGACGAGATAATGATAGCTAGGGCAAAATACCAGGCGCAGCTAAACGAATACTCTCGGTTCTGTAAGAAAATGGGGCTTAAAGAGCAGAGGGAGCGAATCTATTATGATGGGCGTGGAAGAGTGGCGACCAATACTAAGAAGCAGAATGCAAAGTATACTGCGGAGATGATCAAGAATGCGGATAGGGATTCTAAACAGCATAAAAGGTACAAGAGCATCATCGGAGACAGTGCTGGAACCCTTGCGGAGTTCCGGCGGATGAAGTACAATAAACTTAAAGAATTTGAATTATTGACGGATTATACAAATTCTGTGAAGAGTGGGATGATATCACCGCTATCTGGTTTCAAGAACTATAAAAGCTTTTATGAAAAAATTGAGGAAGAGATTGTTGGAATAGAGACGGTTGCAGGAATAAAAATTTCTGGACAGAGTAAGCATTTTATAGAACGTGTTATAGGTACCAAAGAAGATCCAAAAACAAACAGACCAAGAAGTGGAGTTGAAAT
>CAZFXB010000162.1:0-5043 GCA_964522835.1 uncultured Oscillospiraceae bacterium | reverse complement strand
GCAAAGTTCACCGTGCCCTCCTGCATCTCATCGATCCATTTCAGTGCCTTGCCGCAGCCCAGTGCCACACAGAGAATGGCATCATCCGCAACGTAACAGGGAATACCGGTGGAGCGATATAGCAGCTGGTCAAAGCCATATACCAGACTGCCACCGCCGGTAAGCACAATGCCGTTTTTAGAGATATCTGCCACCAGCTCCGGATCCGTCTTCTCCAGGGTGGTACGGACGGCATAGAGGATATCCCGGCAAGGGGTGGTCAATGCGTGCATCACATCCACCGAGGTAACCTCAACCTCCTGGGGAAGACCCGAGGAAAGGTTTCTGCCTTTCACCGTCATCACCAAGGTCTCGGGCCGGGGATGGACACAACCAATGGCCATTTTAATCTCCTCAGCCGTCTGGGAACCGATCAGAACCTGATACCGCTCCCGGATATACTGGATCAGCGCATCATCAAAGGCGTCTCCCGCTGTGTCGATGGAGGTGGAGCGAACCACATTGTTGAGACTCAGCACTGCAATATCCGTGGTACCGCCGCCGATATCCACCACCATGTGGCCGCCTGCGCCTTTGATGTTGAGTCCTGCTCCCAGCGCTGCCGCCAGAGGCTCTTCGATCAGATACACACGCCGGGCACCGGCCTCCATGGCAGCCTGAATGACTGCACGCTCCTCTACCTCGGTAATACCGCTGGGCACAGAGACCACAACTCTGGGCTTTACCAGGGACATTTTCGTGATCCGCTTGAGATACACCGACAGCATGGTGGCCGTCATGTCATAGTCCGAGATGGCACCATGCTCCATGGGCCGGGCCGCCACAATATTACCGGGGGTTCTGCCCAGCATTTTCTTTGCCGCAGCCCCTACCTCCAGCACTTTGCCGTTATTTTTATCCAAGGCCACCGCACTGGGCTCGTTGGATACAATACCCCTGCCGTCCAGATACACCAGAACATTCGCAGTGCCTAAATCAATGCCGATATCACGAGATAATTTAATCATAACAATTCCTCTTTGGTATGTTTTTCCGTTGGCCGTGCCAGGGCCGCTCCAACCACCTGGGATGCCCCGGCCCGAAGCAGGGTTCGTGCGGCCTCCTCCATGGTGGCTCCGGTGGTAATCACATCATCTATGAGTAAAATGCGCTTGCCCTGGATCAAATCCGGGTCTGTGGCCTCATAAACATTTTTCACATTGCTTTTCCGCAGCTTGGGATCCCGGATGGTAGATTGCTGGGTATTATCCTGGGTCTTTCTCAGCGTCTCCAACGCAACATCCCGGAGTTCCAGCGCCGCAGCCTCTGAGAGCAGCATCGCCTGATCGTAGCCACGCTGACGAAGCCGTTTTTCACTAACCGGGATCCAGGAAATCAAATCATAGGTTCCTGCCAGCTCCTGACCAATGGTTCTGGCCATGATCTTTCCAAAGCCGGAGGCCAGCCCAGGCTGATCTCCAAACTTAAACCGGTGGATGGCATTCTTCACATTGCCCTGGTAGGAGAGGGAAACCACACACCGGGCGCAGAAGGTTCCCCGTATCTGAGAATACTCCCCGGCTGCCTTGTCCCAACACCCCTGGCATACGCCCTTTTTTCCCCATTTCAGCACCCGACGACAAAATGCACACTTGGGTGGAAACAGCAGATCCAGCACACCAGAAACAATGCCCATGTTCATTCACCTTTTTCAATTCGCAGCTTCAGGCCGCTATATCTCCGGGATTGGCGGTTCGTAGCAACCATCTGGGCCACCACGCTTTCGTCTCCCACCAGAATCAGAAGTTCTTTGGCCCGGGTCACAGCGGTATATAGAATGCTCCGGGTCAAAAGGGGCGTGGGTGCCTTGGATACGGACAGAATCACTGCCCGATGCTCGCTGCCCTGACTTTTGTGCACTGTGGAGGCATAGGCCAGCTCCAGCTGTCCCAACAGATCGAAGGTATACTCCACGGCCTTGTCATCGTAGACCACCGTCAGAGTTTCCTCCTCCAGGTCGATCTCCGTGATTTTACCCACATCTCCGTTAAATACACCGGCACCTGCACCAAATCCTTCGGTCTTTCGCCATATTATATCATAATTATTCTTAATTTGCATTACCCGATCGCCTTCACGGAAGAGGATTTTTCCGTATTTCCGCTCTTTTTTTTCGGGAGACGGAGGATTCAGTGCCGCCTGGAGCCGCTGATTGAGCACGAAGGTGCCTGCATCGGTCTTTCGTGTGGGACTAAGCACCTGAATCTGATCCGAGGGAATATGCATATTCTCCGGCAGACGGCGGGCACAGAGATCCACAATGGTATCCACCGCCCGGGACATATCCCGGCGGGGCATAAAGAAGAAGTCCTTGTTCTTTACAGTCAATACGGGCATCTGTCCCTGATTGATGGCATGGGCATTCATAATGATAAGGCTCTCCCGGGCCTGACGGAATATTTCTGTCAGGCGAACCGTTGGAATTCCTCCGGAACGGATCAGATCCGAGAACACATTTCCCGCCCCCACAGAGGGGAGCTGATCGGAGTCACCCACCAAAATCAAGCGGCATCCGGGCTTCAATGCCCGCAGGAGGGCCTCCATCAGCAGAATATCCACCATGGAAGTCTCATCCACCACCACAGCCTCCGCCTTCAAGGGCTCGCTCTCGTCGTGCATAAAGCATAGAGATCCGGTCTCCGTGTCATATTGGGTCTCCAACAGTCGATGAATGGTCTGGGCCGGACGACCGCATAGCTCACTCATGCGCTTGGCCGCCCGCCCTGTGGGGGCCGACAGCAGGGTTTTAATATTCAGTCGGTCAAACAGACCTAAAATACCGTTAACCGTGGTGGTTTTTCCCGTACCGGGGCCACCTGTCAGCAGCATGACCGTACACCGGGCCGCTGTCATAATGGCCTCGATCTGCTGTGGGGCATATTTTGTTCCGATTTCCTGCTCCACCGCCCGAACAGAACCCTCCAGCCGATCCGGCACCAGCTGAACCTCCGATGCCATCTCCCGAAGCCGCTCCGCCACATAGGTCTCCGCTTCATAGTATTCCGGCAAATAGCATATTTTAATATTCTTCAGGGTATCCAGGCTAATTTTCCCAGCCACATCCAAATTATGAAGGGCCTCTTCCACAGTCTCTGTATCAATAGACAGCATAGCTGCTGTAGCAGGACACAGCTTCTCTGCGGGCAAAAAGGAATGTCCATTTCCCAGGTTGTGCCGCAGAGTATACACCGTGGCTGCCTCCACCCGCCGGTTGTCATCTGCTTCTATCCCAAGGGATATGGCATAAGCATCTACCATAGAAAAATCAGCGCCAAAAAAATCTTCTGTAAGCAGGTACGGGTCATCCTCCAGGGCATCCATGGCAAGATCACCGTAGGCCTTATACAGAGGCATGGCCAGCTCCATGGGCAGACCGTGGGACATAAGATACTCCAGCAGTTTTCTCATGCCAAACTGTTTCTGAAAGCTCTCACCAATCTGTTTCGCCTTCTGGGGGCTGATTCCGGGCACCTCTGCCAATCGCTCCGGATGCTTCTCCATAATGAGGAAAGTGTCGTCTCCAAATAATCTGACAATCCGTGAAGCTGTTCTGGCTCCAATTCCCTTAATCACCCGGGAGGACAGATACTTTTCAATGGCCTTGGCTCCCGTGGGCATAATCCGCTCCAGAAACTCAGCCCGGAATTGGGGACCATGGGTGTTATGGGTTTCCCAATGTCCTGTAACCACCAGCTCCTCACCAGGGGTACACAGGGGAATGGTTCCAACCACCGTAATGGTCTCCCCTGCCTCGGTCTCAAACCGCAAAACCGTATATCCGTTTTCTTCATTTTGGAACAGTACTGCCAGGATATTACCCCGGATTACGGTCTGTTCCCGACTTCCCATATCCATTTATCGTTCCATCCAGTCTAACAAATCATCTGCCTGCATAACAGCAGAATTGGATTCTTTTTCTAAAAAGCGGCGGGCCTGGCGGGCTGCTTCCGGCGCAAGTTTGTCTGAAAGCACAGCAATATCCCACCACAGCAGCCCCAAATCTCGGAGCCACTTTAGCCCCCTTATGTACTGCTCTAAAAACGGAGCCATATCCTCTCCACGAACCACCGCAGTAATCCGAATATCTTTTCTCCGTGTCAGCGGCATCAGCAGCAGCCCCAGCAGTGTCCAAACCAGCATAACGGCACCCCAGGCCGCCAGCACACCGATCAATATTTCCATGGCCTCTCCCCCTCCCTCTATCCTATGAGGCGGGAGTCCATTTGGTGTCTTTTAAATCAGGATAGTCACACCATAGCTGACCACACTGACGATAATCCCTGCAATCAATACACCCAGAGCAATGGCCGGGAAGGCGTGCTTCAGCCGAATATCAAACACAGCCGCCACCAGGGAGCCGGTCCAGGCTCCGGTGCCGGGCAACGGAATGGCCACAAGAATACACAGACCCAAAAGCTCATACTTTTTAATTAGATTCTCATTGGCAGCCGCCTTTTTCTCCAGCCGAGAGACCAAATGCTCCAGCCTTTGGCTCTTTGTACGAAGCCAATCGAAGACACGACGGGTGAAGAGAATCAAAAAAGGAACCGGCAGCAGATTTCCGATCATAGCTGCCAAAAAAACAGGCCAAAACTGTTCCCCAAGGCCAAGCCCCACAGGAATAGCCCCACGCAGCTCGATTACGGGAACCATTGATATCACAAGAACATATAGTAAATGGCGAAGTGAAGTCATTAGACATTTCCTTTCATTTTTACATTATGTTTTATTATATCGCATTGGGGCCGCAAATGGAAGTAAATTTTACGTAAATAAACACCAAACCTGGCAAAAACGGCAAAAAGAGACTGCCCCAAAGGGACAGTCTCTTGAAAGAAACGAATTACTCGTTGATAGCGGTAACGACGCCGGAGCCTACGGTACGGCCACCCTCACGGATAGCGAAACGCAGACCAACCTCGATAGCGATGGGGGTAATCAGCTCAACGTTCATAACAGTGTTGTCGCCAGGCATGCACATCTCGGTGCCCTCGGGCAGGTTGA
>CAZFXB010000161.1:0-5069 GCA_964522835.1 uncultured Oscillospiraceae bacterium | reverse complement strand
CCGTAGAAGTGGATATCATCGCACATTTTAGAAAAATAGTTGGAAACGCTGGGATCCTCCATGTCAAAGTTCTGCATACGCAGACTATCTGCCATGCCGATGGTTCGCTGGGTCGGATTGGACCAGGGGGACATGACCATATAGGCGCAGGATTTTGCCATCTGAATGACCCAGGCACGGTAGCCATCCGCCGGGAAGGTCTCGGGCCCCTGCAGCAGATGCAGGCTGGCATCCGGGGAGGAAATGCGGTTTTTCAGGGTAACATTTCCCACAGGCAAAGGGGAAAGCAGGTGACGATAATGCATTCTGAATACCTCCAACAATCAAAAGATAGGCTCATTTTATAAGAACTCGAAATATTTGTCAAGGCGGCAGGTAACAGAATGGGGCCTGAGGGCACAAAGAGACGCCGACAACGGTTTACCGAAAATCTTCCAACGCCTCCTGCAGCATCTGAAGGATCTCCTCCAGTCCCATTTCCTTTAGCTTTGCCTGCACATTTGGGATTTCACCGATGGGCATATCTCCGCTGATAAGCTGGGCCACGCAGCCATCGGCATAGGTTCCCACATCCACCATAACCGATGCATAACGCTCCCTTTGATCCTCGTCCAGGAACAGATCCGGCAGCATATCTCTGCTGTCCTTCTGCTGATTCCAGACGGAGAGTATCTCCCGGTAGTCCCCAAGCTTCACCTGCACCCAGTCGTACATAATCGTTCCCTGTATGTCCGAGGTGTATCGGTCAAGCTGGGCAGGGCTGAGCTCTGCAAATTCAGGTGCTCCATCTTCCCCTCTGTCGTTTTCTCCCTCTATGTCATAGCCGCCAATTTGGGCCGCTTCCTCCGAATAAAACCAGTCTGCCGCCTGCATGGCCAGCTCCGGATTTTCACAGATCTCCGTAATAGACAGTCCTGCACTGTATATGGATGTGGGACGATTGCTGGCAAGATGAGAGATATCTCCTTCCTTTTGAACCGGATCCATACTCGGAACAATGGGAAAATCGCACATACCCTCCAGGGTTTTGTATGCACTGATCGGGACAAAGAAAACGCCGCTTCCCCCGCTGCTCAGCTCAATCAGGTAACTGTTGGAGCCTACATCTGCCGAATCTGTGTAGGAAAGGGTGATGATCCCCTCCTCAAACCACTGCCGCATCATGGTCACATACTCCGTGAGTCCCTCCTCCAGCATACCATATTTCACAGTCCCGTCCTGCTGGTAAAACCCATTGAAGGCGGTTTCTGACCCCAGAGAAATACCAAAGCCTGCTGTAAAATTGTCGCCGCCAGCAAGCCCCTGCGGAAACAGACGGAAGGGCAGTTCAGGATCATATTCATTTTTCATGGCACGAAGCAGCTGATGGTAGTCCTCATAGGTCTCCGGAGGCTCCATCCCCAGCCCTTCCAGCCAATCGGCCCGGATCACCGCCCCGATGCTGGGCGTCACAATGGGCTCGTCATAAAAGCGGTACAGCCGCATAATCTGGCCGGATTCCTCCACCAGAGACATAACTCCATCATAGCACTGATTTGCAGCCCGGATATAGTTGGGCGCATAGTCCCTGACCAAATCATCCAGCGGCAGCAATAGATCGGACATATCCGGATCCATCATGTACTCTGGGGCCGACAAAATAAGATCCTGTACATCCCCTGACGCAACCATGGTGTTGATATCCATCAGATAGTCGTTGGCGGGCCGTGGATTTAATGACAAGGTGATCCCCGTAGTCTTCTCAAAGGCAGAAAGCAGCGCCGCTGTCCCCTCCTTGATGTTCTCCCCATGAAGCGGAAACAGCAGCCCCAGCTCCGTGGGTTCATCCACCAGCGGATACTCCGGCGTTTCCGGTGATGCGTCAAAGGGCGATTCCACTTTGGTATCTTTCACCCCATCGTGTTCCTTAGATGTTATTTGTGCCCCGGAGCCTCCGCAGGCAGACAAAAGCAGTGTAAATACGAGAAACATTGGCAGCAGCCGTTTCATACAATCGCCTCATTCTCCAGAAAATTTCCTAAAATACAACTTCATTGTACCATAACCCCATATATGGAACAAGAGCACTCCGAATAAAAAAGCCCTTTTATTCTCCCAAGCGTTCTGAATGCTCGTAATACAATGTGTTTTATGTAACTTTTGTGGAAAACCGGGATCATACTTGGTTTCATCCGTAAAAACCCCGGAGCCGAACTGCGGCTCCGGGGTAACGTTCTCTTAAAGCTTTTCCAGTGCATCTGCGGCGGTGCCGATGGCATCCACCTTGGCGTGCTCCAGCAGGCCCTCGTCCATGGCCTGAGCCAGCAGCGGGTCAATGGGCAGCTTGCCAATGACAGGGATCCCCAGTTCCTTACCCACCGCATCAATGGTGCTCTTGCCAAAGACAGAGATTTCCTTGCCGCAGTCGGGACATTTCAGGTAGCTGTAGTTCTCCACCAGACCAATGACGGGAATATTCATCATTCCGGCCATTTTTACTGCCTTGGTGACGATCATGCTTACCAGCTCCTGGGGAGAAGTGACCACAATGATGCCGTCCACAGGCAGGCTCTGGAACACAGTCAGGGGCACATCGCCGGTTCCGGGGGGCATATCTACAAAAAGATAGTCCACATCCTTCCAGACCACATCGCTCCAGAACTGCTTCACCACACCGGCCAGCACAGGGCCACGCCAGATCACAGGGTCAGTCTCGTTTTCCAGCAGCAGGTTGATGCTCATAACATCAATGCCGGTTTCGCTGCGAATGGGGATGATTCCCTCTTCACAGCCCCCGGGCTGTCCCTTAATATTCAGGGCCTTGGGGATGGAGGGGCCGGTGATATCTGCATCCAGCACACCGGTGTGGAAGCCACGACGGTTCATCTCCACCGCCAGCATGGAGGTAACGGTGGACTTACCAACGCCGCCCTTGCCGGACACAACGCCAATGACCTTTTTCACATTGGAAAGAGGGTTGGCCTTAGCCAGAAGGCTCTCTGCCTGACGGCTTTCGCACTCCTGGGAGCAGCCGGAGCAGTTGCCATTACAGTTTTCGCTCATATTTGTTCATCCTTTCGATGCTTTTTCTATATTATAGCCCACAAATTTGGAAAATCCAACTATGTATTTATCAGTGCCGCCTTTACAAAGGCAAACACCTCCCGCAGAGTGTAGTTCACCCGGTAAAACCACTGATCTGTATGGGCCGGAACCGCACAGGTCTCGATCCCCAGGGTACGCCCGATATAGGCCGCCCGCCGCTCATGGAACTCACTGGTGATGACCGCAACCGCTTTTTCCGTTCCACCCCGGCTCTCTATGATATCCCAGCTGAACATAAGATTGTCCCGGGTATCAAAGCTGTTCTCCTCCAACAGAAGCCGCTCCGGATCCGCCCCCATATCCACAATGGTCTTATACATACAGCTGGCCTCGGAAATGGGTTCATCTTCCCCCTTTCCTCCGGACAGAATCACCATGGCATCCGGGTTCCGCTCCATAAACTCCATGGCTGCCCGAAGCCGCTGCCGCATGATTCGGGAAGCGGTACCATCGGTTTTCACATTGGCTCCCAGGACCACTGCATAATCTGCCTGCTCTGCCCGCTTCCAGTCCGGCTGGCCGCTGGTGGTAATGATATTCATGGCCGCCATGAGACAAATCACCCCCGATGCCGCTAAAATGGCCGCAACGGAAATCAGTGTCTGCTTCCGTCGGGTGGGCCGCCGCCACAGGAGCCAGCTTCCCACCATTATGAGACCCAAAAGCACCAGCACAAGCCCCGTCATCTGCATGTGATAGGGAATGGCCAGCAGAACAGCGCCCAAAGCAAGAAACAGGGGCCCAAAAATGATAAGTGCTTTCATACTCAGCCCTCCAGCGCCGCAGAGCATTCCTCCCACTGGGCATAGAGCTGCTCCAATGTTTCCTGCTCCCGGGTCTGCTCCTCCATCAGCCGGCTCAGCTCCGTAAAGTCTGTGGCCATCTGCTGAATCTGGGCACCAATCTCCTCCAGTAGCGTCTCCTGCTTCTCAATTTCCCGCTCCAGCTTGGCAATCTGCTTCTCCAGCTGCTTGGTGTTCTTTTTCTGAATGGCCTCCTGGGTCACGTTTCGCTCTTTTTTCTCTTTGGGAGCCTTGGGCGCAGCCTGGGCCATCTGGGCCTGTCGCTGCTTCATGGCCTTATACTGACTGTAGGAGCCGTGAAAATCGGATATTTTCCCGTCCTCCAGCTCCCAGATCCGGTTTGCAAACTGGTCAATAAAGTATCGGTCATGGGACACAAACAGCAGCACTCCATCAAAGCCCGCCACCGCATTTTCGATCCACTCTCGAGAGGCAATATCCAAATGGTTGGTGGGCTCGTCCAGGATCAACAGATTGATTTCCTCATCCATCAGCATACAAAGCCGCAGCCGGCTCTGCTCGCCGCCGGACAGGGCCGCAACGGGCTTAAACACATCCTCTCCCTGAAAAAGGAAGGCCCCCAGCCGATTTCGGGCAGTCTGGGTGGTATAATTTTTCTCATAGAGCATGGTATCCAAAATGGAGCGCTCCGGGTGTTCAAAATGGATGATCTGGGGCAGATAGGCCATTTTCACCGAGGGGCCAAATTTGATCTTGCCTCCATCCGGCTTCTCCTCCTGCATAAGGATTTTCAGGAAGGTGGATTTTCCCGTACCGTTGTCCCCCAAAAGGGCAATCCGGTCTCCCCCCTGTACCAGCAGGTCAACATCAGAAAACAGGTGCTTTTCGCCAAAGCTTTTGCTCAGATCCTTCAGCACCATAACCTCGTCTCCGTGAAACTCCCGCTGACCAAAGGAGGCGTGCATGGTCTTTTCCTTGGTGGGCCGCTCCGTCTTCTGGATCCGGTCAATGCGGCTCTGGATGCTCATGGCCCGGCGGTACAGGGTACGGTTGTTGATGCCCCAGCCCTTCATTCGTTCCATGGTATAGGAAAGCTGAGATATCTTGGCCTGCTCCTGCTCATACTGCTTCAGCTGAAGCTCGTACCGGGCCTCCTTTTCCTCCACATAGAAGGAGTAGTTGCCGCTGTAGTTTTCAGCCTTGCCGCCCCGCAGCTCAATC
>CAZFXB010000160.1:0-5123 GCA_964522835.1 uncultured Oscillospiraceae bacterium | reverse complement strand
TACTTCTCACGGAGAGAATCTGCGGCCCGCAGAGCGTTTTGATAAGACTGGGTCATGCCTGTGCCCAGGCAGATGTGCATCAGGTCACCCTTTTGCAGCTGCGCCTCGAAGAAATCCACATAGCGGAACTCGTTGATCTGGGAGGTGGTGGGAAGTACCCCTTGATCCAGCATTTCATAGAACCGGGGCAGGGCATCCGGATCCCGGAGCATATCGTCCACCCGTTCTTGTCCGTCTACCATGTAATAGTAGAAGATCACTGGGATGTTTCTCCCGCTGACATAGGAAAAGGGAAGGTCTACGGTGGACTCACAGGACAGAATAAATTTCGGATCCATAAAAATGCTCCTCTCTGGGTTCTAATGGGGCATGATTTTGCGATGTAATTATAAAAATTATATTATCTGACGATCACTATTATAATTACTTTTTCTAAAAAGTAAAGTGTTTTTTAAAAATGAATGATGAAATTTGAAAACTGCATCCTGCGACATTTTGGAGGAAAGAGCACGAATGGAACAGTATAAAAAGATGCGGATGTGTGAAATTGCAAAAAAGTTGTTGTGAAAAATGCAAAAATCTCGAAAAATGTTGACAAAACTACATTCTTTATGTAGAATATGAAAGGAATGAAATGAAGTATTTCAAGCTAGAAAATTCAAAATGTAAGGAAAAGAGGAAAACGTATGACAAAGAAGAAGATCTCCCTGGCGGGACAGATTTTCATCGCACTGGTTTTGGCAATTATCGTGGGTCTCCTGATGCAAAGTGTCTCTGATATTGCAGTGAGCTACATCAAGCCCTTCGGTACCATCTTCCTGAACCTGCTGAAGTTTATTGTCTGCCCCATTGTGCTGTTCTCGATTATGTGTGGTATTCTTTCCATGAAGGATATCCGTAAGGTAGGCTCCATCGGCGGAAAGACTGTTGTGTATTATCTTTGCACCACAGCTGTTGCTATTGTGATCGGCCTGATCGTGGCAATCCTGGCAAAGGGCTTGTTCCCGGCCCTCTCCACCACCAACCTGAGCTACGAGGCCAAGGAAGCTACCTCCTTTATGGATGTGCTGGTGGATATCTTCCCCTCCAACTTCCTGGCTCCTCTTGTAAATGCAAATATGCTCCAGCTCATCTTTATGGCCATCGTTCTGGGCTTCGCCATTATCCTGGTTGGCGAGAAGGCTCAGGGTGTTGCCCATGCCGTTGAGGAGCTCAACGAAGTCTTTATGAAAACCATGGAGCTGATCCTGAAGCTTTCTCCCATCGGCGTGTTCTGCCTGCTGTGCCCTGTGGTGGCTGAAAATGGTGCGGAAATCATCGGTTCTCTGGCAATGGTTCTTCTGACCGCATACATTGGCTACATTCTCCATGCCGCCATTGTTTATTCCACCACCGTCCGCACCATGGGCGGCATGAGCCCCCTGAAGTTCTTCAAGGGTATGGCTCCTGCTATGATCTTTGCCTTCTCCAGTGCTTCCTCCGTGGGTACGCTGCCCATCAATATGGAGTGCTGTGAAAAGCTGGGTGCTGACAAAGAGGTTTCCTCCTTCGTCCTTCCTCTGGGTGCCACCATCAACATGGACGGTACTGCCATCTATCAGGGCGTCTGCGCCATCTTTATTGCCTGCTGCTATGGCATTGACCTTTCCATGAGCCAGATCATCACCATCGTCATTACGGCAACCCTGGCCTCCATCGGCACTGCCGGTGTACCCGGTGCCGGTATGGTCATGCTGGCCATGGTACTGACCTCTGTGAATCTGCCTGTCGAAGGTATTGCGCTGGTGGCCGGTGTAGACCGTATCTTTGATATGGGACGTACCGTGCTGAACATCACCGGTGATGCTTCCTGTGCTGTGATCGTTTCCAACCTGGAAAAGAAGCGTGAAGCAAAGAAGGCCATGAAAGCCGCTAAGAATGCATGAGTTATACGAAAAGCCGTCCCGGTTTCGGGACGGCTTTTTTACAGATTTTTATTCTGCCAGATACCAGCTGGAGGCGATGCCGGAGACATGAAAGCCCAGTTTTTCGTACAGACGAAGTGCGGGGGCGTTGTCTGAGGCTACGGTCAGCGTAATTTCCGGCCCGGGGCAGTGCTGCAAAAGGCTCAGGGCCAGATCAAACCCCTGCCCCCGGTATTCCGGCAGTATCCCAATGGCGGCCAGCTCGTTCTCGTGAAGTTCCCCGATGCCGAAGGGAGTACCATCCTCTGTCAGGGCCAGATAAGCCTTTTGGTGGAGCAGATAGATCCGCTGGATCTGTTTCTGGTCGTAAAATGCAGCGTTGGAGACCTGGGAGAAGCATTTGTTGTAGATGTTGATATAAATGCTGTCGTTGGCCTCGCAGATGGGCTGCAAACGAATTGGCTTACCCTGGGGAAGCAATGCCTTTTGTATGGTCAGGTTCAGTATATCATGGTCCTTTTTGAGGGGCAGGGGGCCATCCTTCCAGGAGAAAAAGATCTGATCTGCGCCGCAGCTCCGGCAAAATGCGCTGCACTCCTCGATCATCAGAGGGAGGCGATCCTGTATGACTGTTTGCAGAAGTACATAAGCCTTTTGGGTATAGGGAATTTCCCGCAGCACCAGCGCAGCGGTACCGCCCTGGGAAAGGAACATGGGTATGTTATTCATTTTCATCACCATTATGAAGTATAGCATATTCGTGGAAATTCGGCAACTGCCCCTTGTGTATTTGGCGATTTTGTGATAGAATAAACCGATTTTAAAAGACACTGGAATGGAGGAAGTACATTGAAGCTGAGAAATCTCATTGATATTGAAGATTTAACGCTGGAAGAATGGAACGAATTATATGGGCTGGCCAGTCAGATCATTGCACATCCAAAGGATTTCGTGGATGCGCTTCATGGAGATGTGATGGCAAGCCTTTTTTTTGAGCCGTCTACCCGCACGAATTTTTCCTTTCAGACAGCAATGCTGCGGCTGGGAGGTTCTGTATTCGGCTTTGCAGATCCAAAGTCCTCCTCCACCTCCAAGGGTGAGACCCTGAAGGATACGGTGAAAATGGTGTCGGGCTATGCGGATGTGATTGTGATGCGCTCGCCCAAGGAGGGCGCTGCCAAGGTGGCATCCCTGTATTCTGATGTACCCGTAATCAATGCGGGAGACGGTGGTCACATGCATCCCACCCAGACCCTGGCGGATCTTACCACCATCGCAACACTTTGGGGAGAGATCCGGGATATCAATGTGGGGCTCTGCGGTGACCTGAAGTATGGCCGTACCGTTCATTCCTTGATTAAGGCACTGGCAAAATTCCCTGGGATTCGCTTTTATCTCATCGCCCCCAGAGAACTGGCTATGCCGGGGTATATGATCGAGTTTATGAAGGAAAACAACCAGAAGTTTGTGGAGGTTACCAGCCTGGAGGCTACCATGCCCCAGCTGGATGTGCTGTATATGACCCGTATCCAGCGGGAGCGATTTGTGGACCCGCTGGAGTATGATCGGCTCAAGGGGGTCTATGTGCTGTCCCGGAGCAAGCTCCAGAATGCCAAAAAGGATCTTCTCATTATGCATCCTCTGCCCCGGGTGGATGAAATCACCCCGGATGTGGATGACGATCCCAGAGCTGTGTACTTCCAGCAGGCCCGGTATGGTATGTTTGCCAGAATGGCACTGCTGCTGAAGCTGGTGGAGCAGGGGAGACGCACCCCGGAGCCCCAGAAAATCGGAAATGGCCCCATTTGCCACAATAAAAACTGCATCACCCAGACGGAGCTGTATCTGCCCAATCTGACCAAAATGGTAGGCGGAAAATGCTGCTGTGGATTCTGTGACAAGGAGATTTAAATGGACAGACAGGTTTGCCTCAATCGGGGCGAGGAACAGGATATTATAAACGGCTCCCTGTGGATCTATGACAATGAGATCAACTGGTGCACGGATACCTGCTATGACGGATGCACCGTGGATGTGCTGGACAGCCGCCGCCGGTTTGTGGCCCGTGGATTTTTCAACAGCGAAAGCAAAATTGTGGTTCGGGTTTTGACCCGGGACGAGCATACTGATATCGACCGGGAATTCTTCCGCAGCCGCATTCAGCGGGCCTGGGAATACCGGAAGGGGATTGGCCTGACCAACGCCTGCCGGGTGGTGTTCGGTGATTCTGACGGGCTGCCGGGGCTGACAGTGGACAAATTTGGAGATTACCTGTCTTTTCAGATCGTGTCTCTGGGACTGGAAAACTGGAAGGATACCATTATAGAGATTCTGGTGGAGCTGTTCCAGCCAAAGGGAATCTATGAGCGAAATGATCTTCCTGTCAGGGAAAAGGAAGGCATGAAGCAGCAAAAGGGCTGTGTCTATGGCACAGTGCCTCCGGAAGTGGAGATTCTGGAGCATGATGCTCGGATGCTGGTGAACATTCCGGAGGGGCAGAAGACGGGTCATTTTCTCGATCAGCAGGAAAACCGGGGAATCTTAAAGGACTATGTGTCCGGAAAATCCGTGTTGGATCTGTGCTGCTGTAGTGGCGGCTTTGCTGTTCATGCTGGACTGTACGGCGCTGCATCGGTGGATGCGGTGGATGTGTCGGAAAGTGCCCTGGAGCTGGTACGGAAAAATGCGGCCCTCAATGGAGTGCAGGTGAATACCATCTGCGAAAATGTGTTTGATCTGGCCCATCGGTTTTGCGATGAGGGCCGGGAGTATGATGTGGTGATCCTGGATCCGCCTGCTTTTGCAAAGTCGAGACGTGCTCTGGAAGGGGCCTACAAGGGGTATAAGGAGCTGAACTATCGGTGCATGAAGCTGGTTAAGTCCGGTGGATTTATGGTCACCTGCTCCTGTAGTCAGTTTATGACCAAGGAGCTGTTCCTGAAAATGCTTCGGGAAGCAGCAGCAGACAGTGGTCGCCAGGTGCGGCTGATTCGGGAGATCATGCAGTCCCGGGATCACCCCGCTGCCATCGGAGAACCCTCGGCCCTGTACCTGAAAGGTTGGGTGCTGAGCATCTGGTAAAAGTTTTTTCGAGAAATTTTTAAAAAAATCTTGACAAAACAGCGAGCCTATGGTATTATTCAAAAGCTGACATTTCAGCCCGATGCGGGTGTAGTTCAATGGCTAGAATCCCAGCCTTCCAAGCTGGTCGTGTGGGTT
>CAZFXB010000159.1:0-5180 GCA_964522835.1 uncultured Oscillospiraceae bacterium | reverse complement strand
TGATGTTCTACACCACCGTAGCCGGATGGATGCTGTACTATTTCTTCCATATGGCAAAGGGTGACATTTCCGGCCTGGACGCAGCGGGAATTTCCGAATTCTTTGGCAATATGATGGCGAATCCTGGCCCCATGGCCTTCTGGACGCTGGTTGTGGTGGTTGCTGGCTTTGCCATCTGCTCCCTAGGTCTGAAGGACGGTGTGGAGCGGATTGGTAAATGGATGATGCTGGCTCTCCTTGGCATTATGGTGATGCTGGCGGTTCGCAGCCTGTTCCTGGAGGGAGGCGGCGAGGGCCTCAAGTTCTATCTGGTGCCCAGTCTTACCAAGATGAAGGAAGTGGGCTTTGGTACTGTGGCGGTATCGGCTATGAATCAGTCCTTCTTCACCCTGTCTGTGGGCATTGGCGGAATGGAGATCTTCGGCAGTTATCTGGAGAAGGATCGTTCCCTCACCGGTGAGGCGGTGACTGTCTGTGCTCTGGACACCTTTGTGGCTTTGGTTTCCGGCCTTATCATTTTCCCTGCCTGCTTTGCTTACGGCGTAGCACCTGACAGCGGCCCGGGTCTGGTATTCGTAACCCTGCCCAATATTTTCAACAGCATGGCTGGTGGACGGGTGTTTGGTGCATTCTTCTTTGTATTTATGACCTTTGCCGCCTTCTCTACGGTCATCGGTGTTTTTGAAAACATCATTGCACTGACCACTGAGGTGTTCCCCATCAGCCGGAAAAAGTCCTGTGCCATTAACTGCTTCCTCATTGCGGTACTTAGTATGCCCTGTGTGCTGGGCTTCAATGTACTGTCCTTTATCGAGCCTCTTCGGGCTGGCAACAGCGTTATGGATCTGGAGGATTTCATTGTTTCCAATCTGCTGCTGCCCATCGGCTCTCTCATTACAGTTCTGTTCTGTACCTCTAAGCTGGGTTGGGGATGGAAGAACTTCAACCAGGAAGCCAACCAGGGTAAGGGAATGAAACTGCCCGGGTGGCTGAGAATCTACTGTAGCTATATTTTGCCCCTGCTGTTGGCTACTATCATTATCTATGGCATTGTGACCTATTTCTGATAGGGATTCCATGATACCGGTTTATCTTTCAGGTAAAAAAACGGATGAAATCGTAAACCATGCGATTTCATCCGTTTTTATTTTGTCTCAGGGGTGAGGCTGATATGAGACAGGAAAGGGGGTTAGCGCAGATCCAGATTTGCTTTTGCCTCGTTCATAATGCCCTGAACATCTACACCCCAGATGTCCAGGTTTTCGGCTTTCACACACTGGTGCGGGAGGTTTCCCGGACGCAGGCGTTGATAAACAGAATGTTTTCCATGAGAGTCTCCTTATGAAATCAGGCTCCCCGTAGGGAGCCTGAAATGTTTTATGCAGCTACAGTTTCTTTCTTGTTCTGGAGCACCTGGAGAACCACCACCAGAGCCAGCAGCACAAGGCCAACCGCATCTGTGGCGATACCGGGAACCAGCATCAAGAGGCCGCCAATGATGCAGCCTACCCGGCCCAAGGGGCCTACAGTACGGATGATAAAGCCTTCAAGGCCAGCAGCAATGCCGAAGATGCCCAAAATGGAGGTTGCGGAGTTGAGAATCACATCCAGCACAGTGGCATCGATCATCAGCAGGCCCGGGTTCAGTGCAAATACATAGGGCACCACGAACGCAGCGATGGCCAGCTTGGTGGCGATTAATGCAGTCTTCATGGGATTGGCCTGTGCAATGGCAGAGCCTGCGTAAGCGGCCAAGGCCACGGGCGGGGTAATATCTGCCACAATGCCAAAGTAGAACACAAAGAAATGGGCGGGGAGGGGATCCAGGCCCAGCTGAATCAGAATGGGCGCACAGGTGGAGGCCATGATGCAGTAGTTTGCAGTGGTGGGAACGCCCATGCCCAGCACGATGCAGCACAGCATGGTCAGGAACAGGGCCAGGAACAGCTCACAGCTATCCCAGGAGATGCCGATGCTGGTGAGGCCATAGTAAACCGCATGAGAGGCCAGAAGACCTGCCAGAATGCCCACGGAAGCAACCAGAGAAACTAACAGGGAAGCCTTCTTGTGCTTGATGACCTTGTCCAGAAGAGGCTTAATGATAAAGAAAGCCAAAATGGATAGAATCAGAGCAATAAATACAGAGACTGCATAGTAGTTATTGGTTAGGTTGATAATGCCGGAGATGAGCTGAGAGGCAAGGCCGGTCATGGTGATACATCCGGCAATAATACCGGCTACACCGCAGGCGGCGATGACAGATACACAGCTTTTTCCGCCTGTAGCCAGGGCGTCTGCAAAATCAGCAGGAGCCATGACAGGGTTCTTAAAGAACATACTGACCAAAACCAGTACCACACCCAAAACAAGCAGTACGGTGGATACGATGCCGCTGAGGGGGGCGAAAAGGTATACCAGCAGCAGTACACAGCCGCTCAGAGCGGGGATGGGGGAAGAACGCAGGTTACTGGCACCCACTGCAAATACAATGGCGATAGCCGCAGAGTAAGCCAGAGTTCTTGTGTTGCTGGAGACCAGATAGACCAGAATAATGAGCGGCAGCAGAAGGTAGGTCTCCTTCAGCAGGGCCTTGAATTTGGGGAGCTGGTCACGGCTGATGCCCTTGAGCCCCAGCTTCTTTGCTTCCAGATGGACGCTGATAAAGATGCCCAGGAAGTACAGCACAGCGGGGAGAATGGCACGAACAATGATGTTGGAGTAGGGAACGCCCACATAGTCTGCCATCAGGAAGGCGGCAGCACCCATAATGGGGGGCATGATCTGGCCGCCGGTGGAGGCAGCAGCCTCAACAGCACCTGCAAATTCCGGGTTATAGCCCAGACGCTTCATCATAGGAATGGTGACGGAGCCGGAGCCTACGGTATTGCCCACGGAGGAGCCGGATACGGTGCCCTCCAGTGCAGAGGCGATGACGGCTACCTTAGCAGGGCCGCCGGATGCAGCGCCTGCAATGCTGTTGGCAAAGTCGATGAAGAAATCTGCAATACCGCTGCGCTCCAGGAATGCACCGAAGAGCAGGAATACCACAATGAACTTGGAGCAAACGTTGACCGGGGTAGAGAAAATACCGGTGGTGGTATAGAACAGCCGATATACCAGTGTGGTAATGGCATCGAAGCCCAGGCCGTTTTTGATGGCATAGTAATATCCTGCGTAGAGAATGAAGAAGCCTGCAACGCAGAGAATGGGCAGGCCCACACTGCGGCGGCAAAGCTCAAGCAGTGCCAGAATGCCGATGAGACCGATGACCACCTCGTATGGATAGACGGTGGGCAGACGCATAATCAGTGTTTCTGCGTTGAAGCAGAAGTAAAAGTATGCACTAGCACCCACAACCATGATAAGAATATCATACCAGGGCATGTGGTTGACCTTCTGGGTGCCTTTTTTCAGCGGAAAAGCCAGGAAGCCCATGATGATGGCCAGACCCACAAAGGAGGTCAGCCGCACTTGGTCATACCAGGTGGCAAACAGGGTTACATACAGGCAGAACAGGGAGAAGAAAATCTGAATGCCCATGACAATTTTCTTGGGCACACCTTCCCAAATGCGGACATTGGATTCCCGGTCATATTTCTTCATGACCTCGTCTACTTTTGCCGCAGTTTCCTCAGCGGAGAGAATGGGTTCCACCAGAGGGGTGTTTTGATCGAAAGACATTGGGGGGAACACCTCCATAGAATTGATATCGAATGTGGTTCAGAAATACATCTTATGGCGGCACCTGTTCCGGGTGTCGCCATAAGAAATAAGACAAGGGAATGAAGAATTACTCAGCGACCTGAACGGTAACGCCCTGCTCGGCAAAGTACTTGGCAGCACCTGCGTGGAAGGGAACGGTGATGCCCTCGGTGGCAAAGTTTACGTTCAGCTCAGCACCCTTGGCATGGAGACTGGTGATCTCTTCGGCGTTGTCGTAGATGATCTTGGTGATGGCGTAAGCGGCATCATCTGTGATATCGGCACGGCATACCAGGGTTGCCTTTACGGTGATGGTGGTGGTGTCCTGGTCAAAGCCGGAGTAGGTGCCGCCGGGAATGGTGTAGGAAGCGTAGTAGGGACAGGAAGAGAGCAGCTTATCCATGTGCTCCTGATCGATGGAGATCAGGTTTACAGAGGTGGAGGAAGCCAGCTCGGTAACAGCGGTGGTGGGAGCACCGGCACAGAGGAATGCGGCATCGATCTTGCCGTCCTTCAGGCTGTCGGTGGAGTCACCGAAGGACTGATATACGGGAGTGATATCTTCCAGGGTCATGTCATAAGCGGCCAGCACATCGATGGTGTTGTAGTAAGTACCGGAGCCTACGTCGCCAATGCAGACGGATTTGCCCTTCAGGTCAGCCACGGAGGTGATGGAGGGGTCTACGGTGACGATCTGGACGGTCTCAGCGTAGAGGGCACCCAGAACACGGAAGTCCTTGAGGGCACCGGACTCAGAGAAGCTGTTGGTGCCTTCGTAGGCGTAAGCCATAACATCGGACTGAACAGTAGCCAACTGATAGATGTTGTCGTTCATGGAAACCAGGTTGTCCTTGGAACCGCCGGTGGCAACCACAGAGATAGAAACGCCGGACTTCTGGCCGATTACAGTACCCAGAACGCCGCCCACGGCATAGTAGGTGCCGGATTCGCCGCCGGTGCCCATGGTCAGGCTGGCGGTAACGCCGGAAAGATCAGCGGGAGCGGCTGCTTCGGCAGAAGCAGCTTGGTCAGCGGGGGGCTCCGCAGATACAGCTTCATCAGCAGGGGTGTTGCCCTCGGCAATGGAAGGGGCTGTGCCGCAGCCGGACAGCATACCCAGAACTATAACCAAAGCCAAAAGCAGAGCAAGTAGCTTTTTCATAATGTTTTCCTCCTAAGAATACATTTTTAATTTAAAGTAATTATACATGAATGAAAAACAAATTGCAAGAGGAAAGTGACCTCTTGCAAAAAATAATGGGTATTTTCGAGGAAACTCAGAAATTATTCAGAAAATATGAATTGACTTTGAAAGTTGATTCACAATACAAAAACAACATTGAGGGTACAAGTGGTTGATTTTGACGGAAGATCAAGAATAACACTTCTATAGAAAAACTCCTTGACAACTAAATTGATAATCTGTATAATATATCATGCTAAAACGGGGTGTGGCGAAGCTTGGTATCGCGCATGGT
>CAZFXB010000158.1:0-5210 GCA_964522835.1 uncultured Oscillospiraceae bacterium | reverse complement strand
GCCCAGGATAATGGGGTTGGTGACAATGCCCTTTGCGGTCTTTTTCAGCAGTTTTCTGCTGATTTTTCCGGATTCGGAGCTGAGGGACAGAATGATTACAGAATAGATGTTAAACAGTGGAACCGCCGCCACGATCATCATGGGGGTCATACCGGAGGAACCGTAAATGTTCTCCACAAAGGCAATGCCTAAAATGGCGGCAGAGCCCCGGGCAGATGCCTGGGCAAAGGCGCCCACCATGGACTTGTCCTTTAAGAAGACCCTGCCTATGATCCAGCAAATTAGAAACATAAAGGTGGTAGCCGCCATGCAGAACAGCACAAACCTGGGGGAGAAGCTGGAGCGGATATCCATGGTGGCAATATCCCGGAACAGCTGGCAGGGCAGCGCCACCTTGAACACAAATTTGTCTGCCACAGTGGTAAACCCATCTGTCAGCATACCGATTCGCTTTAAAAACACACCCAGCAGAATGATAACAAAAATGGGCAGGGTAACATTTAGACTAAATATCAGGTTTTCCATGGTATTCCTTCTTTTTAGTTCGTTGAAAGGCCCTGTCTCCTGTTTGAGACAGGGCCAAAATTTTAATACAGATCGATGCTGTCCACAACACCCTCGTGGAGCCAGGTGGAGTTCTGAATCTCCAGCATATTGAGGGTGGCGTATTTCTCCAGAATCAGATTCCGCTCCCGGTCAAAGATGGGGCCCTCAAAGGGGTGTATCTTGCCGGAGGTAATGAGATCCTTGAAAATTTTCAACAGCCGGATGGCATTGTGGCCCATAAAGGAGTCCACACCCAGTACATCCAAAATGCCCGTGTTCAGGCCCCAGCCAAAGTGAACAGAGCTGTCGATGCCGCTGCGGGTAATATCCAGAATGGAGTTTTTAGAGGTGAAGCTGTCCCCAATCAGCTCGTTATAGAGCACAGACCAGTCCACTGCGGCGGCCCCGATGCACTCAGAGGGATGGCCGGTTTTGCTTTGCAGCAGATAGAGCTGGGCATAGACACCGGGGAAGCCCTTTCGAACCAGGGGCGTATCCTGCTGATGAATACACATGGCAATGTCGGCACCCCGTTTTGCCAGCGCCTGCCGGGCCTGAATGTGGTATTGATCGCCTGCATCGGTACGGTACAGGTTGATATTGACCACGTTGACCGTGGGGTTTACCAGTCTTGCACCGATGGAGAATGCGTTCAGGTTAAAGGTGGAGCCGGGATGGGTGGCCATGGTGGTGGTATAGCCCACCAGACCCGTTCTGGTCATGGAGCCAGCCATAATGCCGCAGAGGAATGCCGCCTCATAGAATTTGGCGTAGTAGGTCATAATATTCCGCTTGGGCTGGGCAAAGTCGCAGTGAAGAATGGCCTTGTCCGGGTTTTCCAGGCTGAGCCGCAGGGCACCGGGGGCCATGTTGGGGCTGGTGGCAAAGAGAATATCCGGCTGCTCCTCCATCAAGTCTGCCAGAGACTGATAGGAACCTTCACCATTGGGCACATTGTACCGGGTGATAACAGAAATTTTGTCACCCATGGTTCGCTCCAGCCGCCGCATGGCCACATCGTGGTCGTAGGTCCAGAGGCATTTATCCGGGGTGGATTCAAAGGCGAAGGCCACCTTCAGCTTTTGAGGCCGCTTGGAGAAGAAGGACAGGGGGGCTTTTTCGGATATTTGCTCCGCCACCTTTACCGTGTTGGGATCCTTGACAGAGATCAGCTTAAACTGGGCTTCGCAGCTTTTGACCTGCTCCCGGATGGTGCTGAGGAGGCGATCCGGGTGGAAGCCGTAAATCAGCACGTACTCAAGGAATGCGTCACCAGAGGTGATGGGAATGGAGCCGAATCCGGCCTCCTTGTAACACAGCCGAAAGCTTTTGAAGGCGGAGTTAATCAGATCGGCAGCGGATTCTGTTCGATCGGGGTGCTCTTCCTTCCAGGTTTCAACCACATGAACCAGCCGGGTGAAGCTGCCCTGATAGGAAAACCACAGGTTATCGAAGGTGGCACGCCGGTCAAAGTCCAAAAACTCATAGTAAATGGAGATCATTTTGTTGCTCTCGTCCCGCTTGGGGATGAGACGGGTTACCTTGGCCTCGATGCCCACAGCACCGCAGTATTTCAGGACGGAGACCCGCTTGTTGCCCTCCTGGACAAAGTACCGGTTAATGTATTCGTAGACCTTGATGGGCTCCCGAATGCCTTCGTTGATGTGACTGCCATAGAGCTTCGTCCACTTGGCACCAAACTCTGTGTTCACCGGCAGCAGGGGCATAAAGTTCCCGGCAAAGGCGTTGCTTCGGGCAGAGGTGCGGGTACCCAGAATTTTTTTCACCGGGATTTCCAGGGTGCCCAGATTGATCTCACCGGTGATCTCCACATTGTCCAGAAGATCATCGAGAATATATAGATAGCCTTTGGTGGCGGAATCTGCGTGTTCAGATAGGAATCGGCGGCCCAATGCTCGGGCGTCTTTATAGATCGAGTTGCTTTCGTAGTCAGCCATGCGAATTCCTCCCTTTTTGATTGCACCCCTAGTATACCACAGGAACTTTGGGAATGGAATGGAAAAGAACGAAAAATTTTTTCCCCTTTGGGGTTGACTTTTGGGCGTGAACCCACTATAGTAAGCTATAAATGTACCATCTGAGACAAAATGAGGTGAAAATATGGCAGACAGCATTTCCCGAGCAAAGCTCCAGCTGGTGGCGAAAACCTTCCTGTTCCAGGGGGTGGATGATTTTTCCGTGGAGCGTATTATTTTGGATGAACGCTGTGAGAAGCGGCGCTATTCCAAGGCAGATGTGATTTTTGATGAAAATCAATTCATGCCCGCCCTGGGGATCATTCTGTCCGGGGAGGTTCGGGTGGAAAAGAACACTGCCGATGGGAAACGGCTTCGTCTTTCTGCTATGGGCCCCGGAGGCTGCTTTGGGGCGGCGGCCATGTTCCACCACCGGGGGAAGTATCTGAATGTAATCACGGCGGAGAAGACCACCGAGGTGCTGTTTCTGTCAGAGGCCCTGATTACCTGGGCCATGCAGCGGGATCCGGTGATTACCAACAATTATATTTCCTATTTGTCTGACCGAATTTGGTTTTTGAATGGGAAAATCGCTGCCCTGACCGCAGGCTCTGCGGAGCAGCGGCTGGCGGTATACCTGCTGGAGCATGGGGGTGCAGCTACCTCCATGACCGATCTGAGCCAGACGCTCTGTATCGGCCGAGCCTCTCTTTATCGGGCTCTGGAGGATATGGAGGCACAAAACATGATCTCACGGGGAAATAAAACCATTGAGATAAAGGATGAGCGGCGGCTTCGTCAGCTCACAAAAAATGAAAAAAGCGAGGAATCATTATGAAAAAACTACTTTCTCTGCTGATGGTGCTGGCATTGATGGCTGGACTGTTGGCAGGCTGCGGCAACGAAGCCGGATCCAGCGTGGCTGAAGTACAGGAATCCGCTGCGTCTCAGGCTCCCCAGGCAGAGCCGATGGAGGAAACACCGGAAGTTCCTTCCGTAGAGACCGCCGAGACGGTTGAGACTGTAGAGAGCGTTCAGGAAGAGGCCGAAGTGCCCTATGAAGCTGTGGACATCCGGGTAGGCACCATCAAGGGCCCCACCGGTGTGGGTATGGTCAAGCTGATGGAGGACGCTGCCCAGGGCACCGCAGCCAACAACTATGAATTCACCCTGGCCGCAGATGCCTCTGAAGTGGTGACCAAGGTGATTGCCGGGGAATATGACATTGCCTGCGTGCCCACCAACTCTGCCGCAGTGATGTATCAGAAGACCCAGGGCAAGGTGAAGCTGCTGGCCCTCAACACCGCCGGTGTGCTCCACATTCTTCAGAACACGGCCAAGGAGGAAAAGATTACCGATTGGGAGGGCCTGAAGGGCAAGACCATCTACTCCGTAGGCCAGGGGGCCAATCCGGAGTATGTGCTGGACTATGTGCTCTCCGGTCACGGCATTGACCCGGACAATGATGTAAACATCGTGTTCTGCACGGCTGCTGATGAAGTGATCGCCGCCTGTGCTTCCGGAGAAGCAGATTTCTGTATGCTGCCGGAGCCTGCCAAGACCACCCTCCTTGCCAAGGTGGAGGGCTTTGAGGCTGTGTTTGATATGACTGAGGCATGGGACGAAGTGGTTGAGGGGGCATCCCTCCTGACCCAGGGCTGCGTGGTGGTGCAGACTTCCTTCCTGGAGGAGCACCCCGAGGCTGTTGAGAAGTTCCTGGAGGAGTATGCCGCCTCTGTTGATTTTGTAACCAACAACGCCGACGAGGCTGTTTCTCTCATCGTGGCCCATGAGATCGTGCCCAGCGAGGGTGTTGCAAAGGCTGCTCTGCCTGGCTGCCATGTAATGTTCATGGCTGGACAGGAAATGAAGGATTCCATTGCCGGGTACTATCAGGTGCTCTTTGATGCTGACCCCACTTCTATTGGAGGAAATCTTCCTGATGACGACTTCTACGTTATCATGGGCGAATAAAGCTTTACGAGTTCTGCTGGCCGCTGCCTTTTGGGCAGCGGTTTGGCAGATGATCGCAATGCTTGTGGATTTGCCCCTGCTGCTGCCGGGGCCTCTGGATGTGCTGGGCACCCTGGGGCAGCTTGTGCGTGAGGGACCCTTCTGGGGCTTGGTGGGGCTGACACTGGGGCGAATCCTGCTGGGATTTTTGGCTGGGGCCTGTGTGGGCTTCCTTCTGGCTGTGGGCACCTGCTTTGTGCCCCTGCTGGATGTGATTTTCAGCCCCGCCGTTCGGGTGCTCCGGGCGGCGCCTGTGACCTCTTTTATTCTGCTGTGTATGCTGTGGATCCGGAGTGGCCTGGTGCCTGCCTTCATTGCGTCGCTGATGACCATTCCGATTGTGTGGGAAAATGTAACCATGGGATTCCGGAACACGGATCCTAAGCTGCTGGAAATGGGAAAGGTGTTCCGCATGGGGCGTGGAAAGCGGTTCTTCCTGATCTATCTGCCCTCTGCCATGGGCTATTTCCGTGCCGCATTGATTACATCCATGGGAATGGCGTTTAAATCCGGCGTTGCCGCCGAGGTACTGTGCCAGCCCAAACTGTCGGTGGGGACACAGCTATATTATTCCAAAATATATCTGGAGACGGAAAAACTGTTTGCATGGACGGCGGTGGTGGTATGCTTCAGCGTGGTGTTGGAGAACCTGCTTAAGTATATATTGAGAGAGAA
>CAZFXB010000157.1:0-5215 GCA_964522835.1 uncultured Oscillospiraceae bacterium | reverse complement strand
TATGCAAACATCTTCACCGGCGGTTCCGCTACTTACACCAACCTGAAGGCTGGCGAGACCTATGAGCTGATGGATGCCAACGGTGAGGTATCCGAGGTCTATGAGGCCACCGAGGATAAGAACACGGTTATCAACTCCGATACCTTCGGCTTTATGGCACACCAGGGCTCCAATACCCTGACCGTGGAGAATGGCACTGAGGTCAACTCCAACTATGCTTCCCTGCTGATTAAGGATCCCCAGGGTGCCTTCACCATGAACATTAACTCCGGCTCCAAGCTGAACAACGCCAACGGCGTGCTGGTTCAGATCCTGGATAACGACGACTCCACCACCGGCATGGATGTGGCTACCTTCAGCTTTAACACCACCCACACCGAGGATGCAGGCTGGCCCTCTGAGAACGGCAACGTGACCGCTCAGCAGACCGAGACCGAAGAGAACGTGGCTGCTGCCGACATGGGCGGCATGGTTGCTGCTGACGGCACCATGACTCCCGCTGAGGGCGAAGCACCCCCCGAGGGTGATCCCGGTATGGGCGGCCCCGGCGGCCCTGGCGGTGACATGGGCGGCGGTATGGGCGGCTCCTCTGAGCCTGTTGTCCATCAGCTGAACGTGGAGACTACTGAGCTCTCCGGCGACATCTACAACGGCTCCGGCTACTACGGCCAGACTGCTGTTGGCCTGTCTGTCAACCTGGGTACTGACGCTGTTCTGAACAGTGCCATCGCTCAGACCGAGACCATCCACGCTGATACAATCAACTACACCTCCAAGGTTCTGCCCGAGGGCACCACCGCCGAGGAAGCTGGCCAGATCACTGAGTTCACCATTGCTGAGTACTACCAGATCGGCCAGATGGCAAACCGTTTCTACAACAACGGCGACAACACCATCGCTGTGAACCTGAGCGACAACGCTGTGTGGAATGTCACCGGCGACTGCCTGATCTCCTCCCTGTCCATTGCTGACGGTGCTACCGTCCAGGGTGCAAACGGCGACATTGTTATGACCGTTGACGGCGTTGAGACTGAGATCGCTGCAGGCGACTACGAGGGCGAGATCCGCATCTCCTACACTGAGGCTGCTCCTGTAGAGGAAGAGCCTGTGGAAGAGTCCGTGGTTGAGCCTGAAGAGGCTCCTGTAGAGGAAGCTCCCGCTGCTGAGGAAGAGGTTGCTGAGGCTCCCGCCGAGGAGACCGAGGCTCCTGCTGAGTCCTCCTCCAACACTGCTGTTATCGTTGTGGTGATCCTTGTGATCGTGGTTGCCGCAGTGGTTGTGGTAGTTGTTCTGAAGAAAAAGAAGAAGTAAGCATTTTTGCGTGCATGTCTGCCCCGCTGTTCAACAGGACAGCGGGGCATTTCAGGCCGAAGGAGAACCTGGACAGGGCCTGCTGAAAGGCAAATCATTACCTGAAATTTGAAAACAATCGTCTATCAAGGTAGACAAAAATCGGACTGGCATCGCTGGGGTGTTTTATCCCTTTTTTCTAAATATTTCGCCTGATCAGCTATTGCATTTGGTTTGAAATTATTGTATAATCGATGTGTTTTGTAAAGATGGTTTTCTGCGCAGAAAACCGCAGGGGTTCCCTGACAGTGCGTGAGGGAACGAAGATGTCGCATTCCTGAATCATAAATGGAGTGCGTATTATTATGGAGATTTATTCTTCTGCAATTATACGATCAAGGAGTTTTGTAGGACATGGGAGAAGCAAAAGTAGTTCAAAAGATGGAAGAAGAGGAATTGACCATCGATTTGAAGGTAATGTTCCAGGCGCTTTGGAAGAAGGCGTGGCTCATTGCCCTGGTCGGTGTCGTGTGCGGCGTGTTGATGTTCGCCGGAACACACTTGCTGGTGACCCCGCAGTATCGTTCCAGTTTCACTGCTTATGTAAATAACAGAACCAACCAGGAGGACAGTGTTTCGGCTCTGTCCAGCGGCGATATCTCCGCATCCCAGGCTCTGGTTAAGACCTATTCTGCGGTTATTTCCAGCCGGACCGTGCTGGAAGAGGCATCTTCTATCACAAATTGCCCCTATAGCTATGATGAATTGGCTTCTATGGTGGACACCTCTGCGGTGGATAGCACACAGCTCATTAAAGTCTCTGTTACCATGCCGGATCCTGAGATGGCACAGCAGGTTGCCAAGGCAATCTCTGAGGTGGCTGCGGAGTATATTACCCAGATCGTCGAGGGCAGTTCCATGCGTGTTGTGGACGACCCTGTAGTGCCCAAGAATATCTATTCCCCCAGCTATAGCAGAAATGCCCTGCTGGGTGTGCTGCTTGGTCTGGTGCTCTGTGCCGGCGTTATTGTTCTGAAGGAAATGCTGGATGACAAGGTGAAGGACTCTGCAACCCTGACTTCCCGGTACAATCTGCCTCTGATCGGTACCATTCCGGATATTACGGCGGCAGAAAAGATCGGAGACAACTATGCATATTCTAAGAAGAAAAGTGGAGGAAAGCGCTGATGGCGAATCGAAATAATACTGCCGTGACAAATGACCAGTGGCATATTCTTACCGATGATATGCCCTTTGCTGTGGTTGAGGCATACAAGGCCCTTCGTACCAATGTAATGTTTTCTCTGCCCGGCGGCGGGCCAAAGTGCATTGGAGTGACCTCCTCCAATAAGGGCGAGGGCAAGAGCTCTACTTCCCTGAACATGGCTATTTCTTTTGCGCAGATCGGCAAGAAGGTTCTGCTGATCGACTGCGATATGAGACTGCCCACCGTAGCAATGCGGCTTGGAATCCCAGGTATTCCCGGCCTGAGTAATATTCTGGTACAGGATGGAAAGGTTGAGGATGCACTGCATCACATCTCTGATCTGGGCATTACCGTTCTGCCCTCCGGTACCATTCCTCCGGATCCCACCTATCTTCTGAACTCCAAGCGCATGGAAACTGTGCTGGCTGTACTGAAGAAGCACTATGACTATGTGATCGTGGATCTGCCCCCTGTTAACGTTGTTACCGATGCTGCCATTATGGCAAAGCGGTTCGACGGTATGGTGCTGGTGGTTCGGCACAATGTTGCGGAGTATCGTGAAGTGAGCTCCATGCTGAACCAGCTTCAGATGGCAGAAGCCAAGATCCTCGGTGTGGTTTACAATGATGCACCGGTAACCAGTAAGACTTATTATAAACACTACTACTAATATAGGAGAGTAAAATATGCCCCTTTGCGACGTACACTGCCATTTGCTGCCTGGCATTGATGATGGCTGCCAAACAGTGGAGGACTCTATTGCACTGCTTGAAGAAAGTTACTTCCAGGGGGTAGATTTTATCGCTGCGACCCCCCACTATTATCCAATAGAGACAGTGGATAACTTTCTTGCACGTCGTTCCCGTGCCGTTACAGATCTGGCGATTGCTGTTAGAAAAGCTAACTTTGAAAACCGCCCCACCATTCGGTTGGGGGCGGAAGTTGCATATCATAACGGATTGGTGTATGAGAAGCAGCTGGAACGGCTGTGCCTTGGGAAGACACGATATTTGCTGCTGGAGATGCCCTTTTCCAAGTGGGAGCCCAGCGTGCTGCGGGATGTGCAGATGATGATAAATACCCGGGGGGTAAAGCCCATCATTGCGCATCTGGAGCGGTTCCTTCAGTTCAACGATAAGGCTACCATCCAGTCCCTGCTGGATATGGATGTGCTGATTCAGATGAATGCAGGCTTTATCCTGGATCGAAAAACGCAAAAAAAGGCGAAAAAGATGCTCCAGCAGGGTATCGTTCATCTGCTGGGTTCCGACAGCCATAATATGTCCGCCAGAATGCCCAACTTGGGCCCGGCATACGATCAGCTGGATGCCTGGGGGATGAGTGATGTGGCAGATGAGCTGGCGGAGAATGCACTGGAGCTGTTTGGGGTAACGCTGTAAGTGTTGCCTATTAGAGATAAAAGGAAGTGTTCATAATGGTTAATTTTCAGACCGATCCCCGGTTTGTGGGAATTAAGCCCTTTGAAACGAAGGTTTGGCTGTCGTCTCCTACCATGCACGGGGATGAACAGAAATGGGTGGACGATGCCATTCGTACCAACTGGGTCTCCACAGTGGGACAGAATATCAATGAAGTTGAAAAACAGGTTGCAGATTATGTGGGTGTGCGGTATGCTGTAGCGCTCTCCTCTGGTACTGCAGCCCTTCACTTGGCCACCAAATTGGCTGGCGAGAAAATATATGGTCAGGCAAAGCCCAATCAGGGAACCCTTCAGGGGCACCGGGTCTTTTGCTCTGATTGCACCTTCGATGCCTCTATCAATCCTGTTGCCTACGAGGATGGAGAGGCAATCTTTATCGACACCGAGTATGATACCTGGAATATGAGCCCCGAGGCGCTGGAAAAGGCCTTTGAGATGTACCCGGATGTGCGGCTGATTATTGTAGCGCATTTGTATGGCACCCCGGGCAAAATGGATGAGATCAAGCGGATTGCCGATGCACACGGCGCTCTTATCGTAGAGGATGCTGCGGAATCCCTGGGTGCAAAGTATAAGCTGAACGGGAAATGGGTGGAGACCGGAACCCTGGGCGGATACAACTGTATTTCCTTCAACGGCAACAAAATTATCACCGGATCCTCCGGCGGTATGTTCCTGACCGATTCCAGGGAGGACGCTGACAAGGTTCGCAAGTGGTCTACACAGAGCCGAGAAGCAGCACCCTGGTATCAGCACGAGGAGATTGGCTACAACTACCGCATGAGCAACATTATTGCAGGTGTGGTTCGTGGCCAGGTCCCTTACCTGGATGAGCATATTGCACAGAAAAAAGCAATTTGGGAACGGTATGAAAAGGGCCTGGCAGATCTGCCGGTTCGCATGAATCCTTGGGATCGTGAGAATAGCCAGCCGAACTTCTGGCTCAGCTGCTTGATGATTGATGAGAATGCCATGTGCGAAACCGTCAGAGGGGAGCAGGATGCGCTCTATGTGCATGAGACCGGGAAATCCTGCCCTACCGAGATCCTGGATGCGCTGGCAGCCTTCAATGCTGAGGGACGGCCCATTTGGAAGCCCATGCACATGCAGCCCATATACCGTGCAAATCCATTTGTGACTGTTGAAGGCAATGGCCGAGGCAGAAGCAACGCATATATTGAGGGCAGCGGCGTGGATGTGGGAGCGGATATTTTCCGCCGTGGCCTGTGCTTGCCCAGTGATAATAAAATGACTGCTGAGGAGCAGGAGCGGATTAT